>JBATIN010000265.1:0-20978 GCA_049667765.1 Flavobacteriaceae bacterium | reverse complement strand
CAAAGAGGCACACCTCAAATTGAAGTGACCTTCGATATTGATGCGAACGGGATCATCAAGGTATCTGCAACCGATAAGGCGACCAATAAGACCCAGGATATTCGTATTGAAGCATCATCGGGCTTAACGGAAGAAGAAATCAAGAAGATGAAAGCAGAGGCCGAAGCCAATGCCGAAGCAGATAAAAAAGCTAAGGAGACTGCTGATAAGTTAAATGAGGCCGACAGTATGATCTTTCAGACCGAGAAACAAATGAAAGAATTCGGCGATAAATTGTCAGAAGATAAGAAAAAGCCCATTGAAGCTGCACTTGATGAGTTGAAGAAAGCCTATGAAAGCAAAGATTTGGCAGTGATTACCCCAGCTTTGGACAAAATAAACGAAGCGTGGAAAGTGGCTTCTGAAGAGATGTACAAAGCACAGGCAGAAGCTCAACAGAATGGTGAAGCAACAGCCGATAGTGGTGCCGCTAATGATGGTACGACTTCAGCTGAAGGCGATAATGTTGAAGACGTAGACTTCGAAGAAGTTAAGTAATACAACTTTAATTTATTCTAAATATAGAAGCGGCCTTTTTGGCCGCTTCTTGTATTTGACAAGGGTTTTGTTTTCTGTTTCCTTAATTACGAGTAATTTTGTACCATGCTAAAGAATTACTTATTTCTGGTACCTATTCTATTAATGAGCGTTTCGAACAACGTAAATGGACAAGAAATCAAGATATTTACCACTGCTGATTTTGACCTGAGAGGCAATGTCAAAAAATGTCTTGTGCGTACCGATTACGGTAAGGAAGAATATGAATTCAATAGAGAAGGATTGTTGACCAAATCTATTACGCGTTATAATGAGCAAGATTACGATATCACCTATTATAGATATAAAGGGGACGAACTTACCGAAAAACGTTTAGAGATTTATCGGGATAAGGAATTCGACAAATCGACTTCAATCGCTAATTTTTATATCCGCGATACCACGGATACCCTAAAAATTACTGAAAAGATAGTTTCCTATACTGAAGAATTTTTGGATCAATATGAGTATTTCTACGATCAGCACGGAAACCTTACCAAGATTATTCGTACCAATGATAATGGCATTGACGAAACCAATTTTGAATACGATGATCTAAAAGGAGAAAAGACCAAGACCGCAATCATTAATGGAACCGTGCTTGAAACCGTACGCACATCCGTTAAAGAGCTAAAAGATAAAAGCAAGCAAACCATAACCTTAACGAAAAGATTTATAAATGGTGAACCTACAAAAGCAGTTGAAGTTATCCTAAATGCGAAGAACAAAGTGGTTACGAAAACCGAATATGAATTTGATTTACACACAAATCAATTCGCTGCAGTGAACACTGTGGGTTATACCTATGACCCACAGGGGATATTGCTTAAAACAATTCATAAAAAAGGAGATGCCACTACAAATAAAGAATACATTTATCAGTTCGATGCCAATGAAAACCTGAATTGGGTCAAACAGATCATAACACCCGATAACACTTATAAAACTAGAGAAATATCTTATTTCAAGGATGAAGTGAAAGTTGAGAAGGGTTAGGCGTTATGCAATCCATTCGCTTATTAAGATTCCATAGTAGCTAAAGATAATTTTCTATACCTAATGCAGAAAGTTTTACGAAGTCGTTTTTCAAAACTAGTTGAATGACCAAGTTTTAATTTTTTAAGGATTCATATTCAGATCGTAGCATTCGATACTGGATCAGGGTCTTATATACACCATCCTTTAAGTCATGGTCTTTGAGTACGGCTTCTTTCATCATTCCGTTTTTTTCCATGATTTTGCCTGAAGCGGTATTGGTGTCGATATAAACTGCAACGATCTTATTGAGCAACAATGCTTCGAATCCAAATTTTAGGATTGCCGTAACCGCTTCGGTAGTGTACCCTTGGTTCCAAAATTTTTCTGCGATCCAATACCCTAATTCGGCCCTATTGTTTGGAGAGTCAAGGGTTAGGCCAATACCGCCCAAAAATGCCGAACTGCTTTTATCACGCATTGCGAAAATGTATGAGTCCTTACTTTTAAAGCCTTGATTCGCCATATTGATCCAGGCAATGGCATCTTCTTCATGGTAAGGGTGTGGCATGGTTCGCGTATGCATTACTATTTTCTTGTTATTTGCATAGGTAACAATATCGGTGATATCACTAATCTTGATCTGATCTAAAAGTAAACGAGATGTAGTTAAACTAGGATAGTTTTTCATGCTTCAATATTTTGGGTAACAGGTCTTTTTTGATTTCATGTCCTCCTTCAAAGATAATCTGACGAGCCTTACCTTTAAAAAGCTTTTCTATTTTTTCGTTTTCTGATTTCATGCGCGCGTGGTTGAGGTATTCGTCCTTATTTCCTACTAGAACGGTAATTTTTGTATTCAATTCCGCTAGATAATCAAAATCATTGGCAGTGAGCTCATCGGGCAATCCGCCAGCATATAAAATCAGATGGTCTATTTCAAGCTTGGTTTTTGCCAACCATCTTGTGGCGATCGAAACTCCTTGGGAGAAACCAAAAACGATCAATTTGCAATTTTCAAGAATCGGTTCGGCAGCAAGTACTTCGTTTAAATAGGCAATTAGGTTGGTTACTTCCATTTGAGTGTTTTCTTTGGTAAGCCAACTGGCGCCTACGTGGCGATATTCATTTTTTAGATAATATTTTGATGGTGCTTGGGGGGCTATTATATAATTCTTATCGGAATCTAGGGCATCAAAATACTTTAGAAAAAACCGGCTTAGGAAACCTATTCCATGCAGAACCATCCATATATTTTCTGTTTTTTCGGTGAGCTCGTTTAACGTTTCATATGTATTGGTCGTTTGGTAGGTAACTTGTTTTTCCATGCTGCTTTGTTCAAAAATCTAATTCAAAGTAATGGTATTTGTTCTTTTCGTAATACTTAATTTTGTAAAAACAATTCAATGGACGAATTAAAGGAGAAAATTTTAAAGGTCTGTAATGCCTCATCAAAAAATACCATGATGGAGACCTTGGAAATTGAATATATCGATGTTGGCGAGAATTTTTTGATCGGAAAAATGCCGGTGACCACAAAAGTGCATCAACCTGACGGGGTATTGCACGGTGGCGCCATGGTAGCATTGGCCGAAAGTGTTGGCAGTACTGCCTCTTATATCTTTTTAGATGCCGAGAACTATTTTGTGCGTGGTATAGAAATATCGGCCAATCATGTAAAAAGCATTCGTAAAGGTGATGTTTTTGCCAAGGCGACCATTATTCATAAAGGGCGAACTACACAATTGTGGGATATAAAAATTACCGATGCCGAGTCTAATCTGATTTCGGTCTGCAAACTAACAACTATTGCATTGCCCAAAAAATAATATGGATTCTGATTTGTTTTCTAAAATTGAATTTCAATTATCGAACAAATTGCCTTTTGTTGTTTATCGTAAACCCAAAAAAAGTATAATTACGGCGATTTTACAGCACGATAACCAATTACGGCGAATTGAAGATTATTCAGAAGTTGGTTTTGTGCTCGCCCCTTTTGATTCGCAACCCCAAGCTTATTATATACAACCAGACGAGATACTTCAAGAAGCGGTAGGGCCTACTTCTGTTAGAGTTCAGAACACGACAACCGTTCATGAAGACTATGTGTTAAAGCAAAATCACATAGAACTCGTAAAGAAGGGCATTGATGCCATTGAGACTGGAGATTTTGAAAAAGTCGTCCTGTCGCGAAGCATCAGGGTTGAATGTTCGCGCGCTCCTTTGGAGCTATTTAAAACCTTGATGTATAAATACGATAGTGCCTTGAAGTATTTATGGTACCATCCAAAATTGGGAATGTGGCTTGGCGCTACGCCAGAAATATTATTGAGGGTAGATAATAATCGATTCACCACCATGTCATTGGCCGGAACGCGACCCTTTAACCAAGGGACCCAGGTCAATTGGGGTCAGAAAGAAAAAGTAGAACAAAAACTGGTCACCAATTATATTTCTAATGCATTGAAGAATGTTGTCGCCAATCTTGAAATCTCAAAGACCGAAACGGTGCGGGCCGGTAACCTATGGCATTTACGAACTAAGCTCTCGGGTACACTCAACGATAATTTGGCAGAAGTAGTTGCTGCATTGCATCCTACCCCTGCGGTATGTGGCTTGCCCCTGAAACCGGCCAAAGATTTCATCTTGGAAAATGAGAAGTATGACCGTAGTTTTTATACGGGCTTTTTAGGGGAGCTTAATTTAAAGATAGCCCAAGATCGGACATCTGACCGTAAAAATGTGGAAAACAAGGCCTATAGGTCTTTTCGCAGTGTTACCGAGTTTTTTGTCAACCTTAGATGTGCACAGCTTCACACCGAATCGGTCACGGTTTATGTGGGCGGGGGCATTACCAAAGATTCCATACCCGAACTAGAATGGGACGAAACAGTCGCCAAAAGTGCTACCATACTCAGCATTATCGTACCGTAATTTACCTCGGGGAAACTTCACGAGGCATTTCAAAGAAAAAACATTTTGATTTCGAGGAAGTCTCAGAGCATTTAAATCTCGCTTGTCGAGAAAAAAATATTCGGTAAAGAAGTAAGTGCGTTGTATTTTTGTGTTCCATGAAATATTCAAGTATTCCTTCCGCTCAAGCGGTTGTACAGCATTGCAAGGCCAAGGGCATTCAAAATGTTGTGATTTCTCCGGGTTCACGAAATGCCCCTTTGACCATTGGTTTCACTGAAGACCCTTATTTTAAATGCTTTAGTATCGTAGATGAACGCTCTGCTGGTTTTTTTGCACTTGGAATTGCACAACAGATCAGAATGCCCGTTGTTTTGACATGTACTTCTGGCAGTGCATTATTGAACTATTACCCTGCCATTGCAGAAGCTTTTTATAGTGATATTCCCTTAATCGTAATTTCCGCAGATCGCCCGTTATATAAAATCGATGTGGGAGATGGGCAGACCATTCGTCAGGATCAGGTCTTCAACAGGCATATTGCCTATTCGGCGAACTTAAGACAAGATGTCGACCATGTGACCGAAAAAGTAAAGAAGTACGCACCACAATGGCTACTGTCTGGTAGCTTGTCTGACATTCAGACTCAGGTCGAAGTGTACAATGCACAGGAACTGAGCAAGGCAATGGGTATAGCGTTAGATCAAGAAACGCCGGTACATATCAACGTTCCCTTTGAAGAACCTTTATATAACATAAGTGAGCAATGTGGGGTAATGCCAGAACCAACGGTAGAAAAAATAGAAACCCCGATCAGGGCCTTGGAAATGGAGAAGTTTCAAAATATTTGGAATGCTTCCAAAAGAAAAATGGTTTTGGTTGGCGTATATCGTCCTAAAAAAGAAGAACAAGAATTATTGATCGAACTTGCGAAGGATCCTTCTGTGGTAGTACTGACCGAGACTACTTCTAATTTAAGCCATTCCCTTTTTTTTCCGAGTATTGACAGTATTATTGCCCCTATTGAAAAGCAAGATAATAGGGCGGAGCTTTTCGAAAAGCTTAAACCAGAACTGCTGTTAACTTTTGGAGGGTTTGTGGTTTCCAAGAAGATAAAGGCGTTTTTACGCGAATATAGTCCAGAACATCATTGGCATGTAGCTTTAAATAAATCCATGGACACCTATTTCAGTCTTACACATCATTTTAAAATGGATACTGCTGCTTTTTTGAGCAGTTTTCATCTTGGAACAAGAACCGTAGAAAGTACTTTCTTTTCCACCTGGAATGCTTTTAGAACAAACTATGAAAAAAGGCGAAAGGCCTATATAGATGAAATCGCTTTTTCAGATATGAAGAGCTATGCCTACCTCTTGGCACATATGCCAAAAGCTGTTCAACTTCACTTGGCCAACAGCTCAGCGGTGCGATATGCCCAATTGTTCGAGATACATCATAGCATAAGCGTGCATTGTAACAGGGGCACTAGTGGTATCGACGGTAGTACATCGACCGCAGTAGGTGCTGCATTGCATTGCACGACCCCGACGGTACTGATTACGGGTGATCTTAGCTTTTTCTATGACAGTAATGGCCTATGGAACCGTTATTTACGGCCCGATTTTAGAATAATTGTCATAAACAATGGCGGTGGAGGCATTTTTAGAATCCTGCCGGGTAAAACGGATTCTTCCAATTTTGAAACTTATTTTGAAACCTCACATAATTTAAATGCACGGAACCTGTGTGAAATGTTCAATATTGGGTACCGATCGGCAAATGATATGGAATTGTTGAAGCAAGCGCATTCAGATTTCTACGATATTTCAACCAAACCGCAATTGTTAGAAATATTTACACCACGATTAATAAACGATAAAATTTTGCTTACTTATTTTGATTTTATATCTTCGAAAAATATTAACCATTAATTTTAGAACACTAACTATTATGAGTAAAAGAGATGATTTAATCGTAAAGTACGCTGCAGACATTAAAGATAAATTTGGTGCAGCTGCAGACATGGGTCTTTTGACAAAGGTAACTGTTGGTTTAGGGCCATCTATTTACAATTTGGATGCTTCCAAAGTTTCAGGTGCAGACGAAAAAGAATTAGAAACTGTAAAGAACAACTATCTTATCAAGAAGTTGGGTATGAAAGACAGCCCACAATTGATGGATGCTATCAAAAGCGTAGTTGAGAAGTATGGTTCTTCTAATAAAAACAAGCACAGAGCGGTAGTATATTACCAGTTGTGCAAGCATTTCAAGAAAGAATCTGTTTATAAATAGAATTTTTCCAACACAAACAAAGCCGTCAGCTATTTTAGTTGACGGCTTTTTTATTGAGTTGTTTTTAAGCTACTTTTGCCACATGATAGCACTGGGTGAATTTAATACATTGGAAATTTTAAGGGATACGAGTGTTGGCCTTTTTTTAGGCGATGCAGAAGGGAATGAAATTTTATTGCCTATTAAATATATGCCCGAAACGTTCGAAATTGGTGATATGCTCAACGTTTTTTGTTATCTGGACTATGCCGAGCGGCCAATAGCAACGAACATTGAGCCTGAAATTATGGTCGATGAGTTTCAATTGCTAAAGGTTGTTGAGGTAAATGAATTTGGTGCCTTTATGGATTGGGGACTTGAAAAACATCTTTTAGTGCCTTTTAGGGAACAACGAACCAAAATGGTGGAAAACCAATGGTACGTGGTGCATTGTTATCTCGATGAAAAAACCAACCGCCTCGTTGCCTCCAATAAGTTAGATCGCTTTTTGAACAATGATAACCTGACTGTCGCCATAGGTGATGTCGTGGATTTGGTGGTAACTAGGCTTACCGACCTTGGATGGGAGGTTATCATCAACCATAAACATAAAGGGTTGGTTTACCGTAACGAAGTTTTTAAGAAAATTTCGGTAGGAACCAATACCAAAGGAGTAATCAAACATATACGACCAGATAACAAAATTGATGTTTCGCTTCAGCCATTAGGAGAAAAAATATTAGAGCCTGCCGCCAATAAAATTTACGAGATTCTTGTAGCGAACGGTGGTTTTTTGGCCTTGCACGATAAATCGCACCCAGATCAAATAAAAGAAGAACTACAAATGAGTAAAAAAACCTTTAAAAAAGGTATTGGCACCTTATATAAAGACAGAAAAATAGAAATCAGAAGTGACGGAATACATATGGTTAACTAGATCAAATAACGTTTTATGACGATTTTTCTGAAGCCCTAGTTAGATTTTGACGCCACTTTTTTAATTGTTTGCAACATAAAATAGTATTTTTGCAACAATAGGTCATTATTTATGATAATAGACGTTTGAATTTTTGTTAACTTTAAGGTACTTAAGACCCCTAAAAAAGCACTGCTCATGCCATTTATAGAAGAAAGCGATTTGTTGGAACTCCATAAGGATATAGACAAAGCGCAAATTATCAATGAACGTCTTTTAGATCAAATAAAATTTAAGAACAAAGAGCTTAAAAAAAGCAAAATTCAGCGAAACGTATTTGCGGGAATTACAGGGCTTTTTTTGATAGGCGCCTTGGCCATAACAGCGGCCACAACCGCATATAATGCCGGATTGACCCAAAACAATAATAAAGATCGATACGTACTTTCCGATATCGATAGTTTAGATGCCATAAAAAGCAGGTTGGACAATCTGAAGCAACAAAATGAAGAGCTTAGCTTGGTAAAAGAATTTTACCTTGCAAAAACCTTTTTAGAAAAAGAGAAAGTATATTCGGTTCAAGTAAAATCTTTTGTTGACAACAACATCACCCTAGCCTCAGAGGCCCTTACGAATACGATGTTTGTAAAGACCAATCCATTTTATTCTTACTCACTCGGTAATTTTGAAACCTTGCAGGAAGCTCAAAATTTCAGAAAGCAGTTGGTAGATATTGGCTTTAAGGATGCTTTTGTGGCTTCTTACAAAGAAGGTAAACGAATACAAATTGAAGATCCCTATTAAGTTTTGTTGAAAATCCCTGCTTGGCTAAAGGCAGCTAGGTTACGAACTTTGCCCTTATCGGTATCCGGAATTATCATGGGTACTGCCCTTGCCAATTTTTATGGTGAATCAGATATCCAAATTTTTATTTTAGCATTGTTGACGACCATTGGGTTGCAGATTACATCAAATTTTGCGAATGATTATGGAGATGGGGTGAAAGGAACGGACAACTTAAATCGAGTGGGGCCCAAGCGAACTTTGCAAAGTGGATTGTTGTCCCGACGTGAACTAAAAAAAGGCATACTAATTTCCGTTGTCATAAATATCCTTTTAATTATTTCCTTGGTGTATGTTGCCTTTGGTAGCCAAGACCTCATTTATTTTGCAATATTCATTGGTTTGGGGCTAGTTAGCGTATGGGCTGCAATAAAATATACAGTTGGACGTTCAGCTTATGGGTATAGGGGCTATGGGGATATCTTCGTTTTTTTGTTTTTTGGACTCATCGCCGTTGTGGGCAGTATGTTCTTGTACACAAAGCAGTTATCACTAGCTGCCTTTTTACCCGCATGTAGTATTGGGTTTTTAAGTACAGGAGTTTTGAATTTGAATAATTTACGGGATCATCAAAATGATAAGATGTCAAATAAGAACACCTTGGTAGTACAAATGGGCTATGCAATGGGAAAACGATATCATGCCTTATTGTTGATTGCCGCTTTCGTTTGTGCTTTACTGTATGTTATTATTAATTTTTCAAGCTGGGTACAATGTATTCCATTGTTGATATTTATCCCTGTATCAATGCATTTGAGTAAAGTATTTGGCACTAAAAAACCTGAAGAACTAGACCCTGAGCTTAAAAAGCTTGCATTAAATACTTTTTTTCTAGCGGTACTGTTTTTTATCGTGTATAATAATTTTTTGTAATTTTGAATACTAACCATCTAATTCACAACTAATTTGGAACAACCAATCAGAATTCTAATTGTAGAGGACAATGTTATCATTGCCGATGATATGCAGTCAATGCTCGAGGAAATCGGTTATGAAATCGTAGACAACGTTATTGTTTATGAACAAGCGGAAGAAGTCTTGAAGACCAAAGAAGTAGATCTGGTACTGATTGATATCATTTTGGCATCAGATAAGACGGGAATCGACTTAGGTAAGCATATTCGTGATAATTATGATATCCCTTTTATTTTCGTTACATCGAACTCTGACAGGGCTACAGTAGAAAATGCTAAGACCGTTAAACCTAATGGCTATTTAGTAAAGCCTTTTGAGCAGCAAGATCTATATACATCCATAGAGATAGCCCTTTCAAATTTCATTTATTCCGACGGAAAAACAGGACCAAGTGATAGCAGTTCTGATGTGCCAATGTCGAACAGTGTTCTTAAAGATTCTATTTTTGTAAAAAAACAACATTTGTACTATCGAATTCAGTTCGAGGAAATACAGTTTATAAAGGCTGATAATGTTTATCTTGAAGTGAATACCGTAGATAAAAAGTTTTTGGTACGTTCGCCACTTAAAGACTATCTGGAAAAACTCCCCAAGCATAAATTCTATAGGGCACATAAATCATATATCGTGAATGTAGATCATATTGATGCCATAAATTCAAAAGATATCATGATCAACAATAACCTTATACCGATATCCAAAGAATTTAAAGAATTTATAATTTCTGCAATGAATTCTTAAAACCTTTTTGAAAGTGTAACGAGTTGACATGAAGAAAAGGCGGAATAAACCTATAGCCTTCTCTTCTCCTTAAACCTATTTTCGCACAAACCTTTCCTTTGTTAAGGAAAAGGCAGTTGTGCTGATTATAAAGCAGATTTAAGCAATAAAGACATGGGGGTAACTTCTAAATTTTAATTTCGAAATTGTTAAGTGGTCTAACTTAAAAGGATAGTTTCCCATCACTTCACTGATTACTATCAGACCTTATTTTGGATTACATGGCTATTGAACTTTTCAATGGAAGTGGTGTTAATTGAAAATTCCTACAATAGCGATTATTCTCAGAAGTTTACTATCTGTAAAACGCAAAAAAATCCGATGAAATACATTTGTTCGTTTGTGTATTTTTTTTCACAACATAAATCGGGCATTACACAACAATATTCGGAATAGTATAACTCAATGCTCTATTTTTGATACTAATAAAAGGTGCCCCAAACCTTATCTCGGTTTTATAAAAGCTTTAAAAGCTGTGTACGCGCTATGCAGCTTTTTTTTGATGTCTTAGAGGTTAAAATTAAAAGCTTGAACTAGTTTAGTTGTAATTGGCTATTCATAATTAGATTTTTGTGAATAGCGTTGAAATTAAAATCAACCGTAAGGGTTTAAAAATTAATGAATATTGCCAAAAAAGTATGTTGGTCGAACAACAATAACTATTGAAACCGGGTTGAAATTATAGGTTTGGCTACGTAAATACGGTATGAAAAGAGTAATCGGCAAATTTTTTATTGCAATTCTGGTAAGCAGCATGATTTCTGGATCATTAGTGGCGCAAGAATCGGCTGCTACATCCGATAACTCTTTTGAAAAATTTCAGGCTACCGATAATGTCACGGTACGTTTCAACTTATTTTTTGACACTCCCAATCGCTATAATGAAAACTCTGCCTATGACTGGTTAGATAAGACGAACCAGTATTTAAAGCTAGCCGAAAAATCGCAAGATTCGCTGCCCATTACCCAATATAAGATTATACAGGCCCAGATATATAACGATCTTGGCGAGTTTGATAAAAGTTTGGCGATAGCTAAAGAAATCTACCAAAAGATTCCAAAATTAGAGTTGAATACCAAAACTGTTCTATTGGATTTAATGGATCACAATTTTGCGGAATTAGGGTTCTATACAGAGCAAATTGATATCCGAAAAGAGAAAAAAACCTTAGGCATTTCAAAGAATGTTTCTTTTTATGATATCTATTCTAATTTAGGACTTCATCGAAAAGCGATGGAAGATTATATAGAGCAGGTAAAGAAAACACTTGATGAGAAAGATTATTATGCCATTGCCGTATACAATAACAATGTAGGAACCTATTTAAGACTTGCAAAAAGTACCCCCACTGCGTTGAATACTTTTAAAAAAGCCAAGAGTTATAGCGATTTGAACATGATCGATGTGATGAAGGTGAAATCCGATAAGGAAATTTTCGAGGCGAACCAACTGCATGCCATTATTTTAGGTAATATTGGTAAATGCCAGGTAGAAATGGGTGCTTTTGAAGATGCCATACCAAATCTGGAAAAAAGTATTGAGGCGTTCAATGAGTTTAATAATGGTGCCTACTCTTCCGAAATGGTAGAAAACCAACTAGCGGTCACCGAGTGCTACCTTGAGCTTAACGACCTAAAAAAGGCGACCGATTATTTAAGCAATAACCTTCATACCAAAAAAATTGAGAATCTTATAAAAAAGAACAGGCTTCTTTCAGTGCTTTATAACAAAACCGGGGACTATAAAAATGAGTCGTTCTATTTACGTAAAAACATTAGAATTAACGATTCGATCAGCAATAATGTATCTGAATTACTTCGACAACAGGTAGGTACGGTAATGGCCGAAGAGATGAAAAATACAAAATCGGAACTTGCTGAAAACCGTCAAGTGCTAGAGCAACAAAAAAGCGAAATGAAAGCGCAAGATGAACGCTTAGATCTCGTGTTTATCTCTTTGGTATTTACCTTATTGCTTTTTTCAGGTTTGGTTTACGCCTATATGCGTAGTATAAAGAACCAACGCCTGATCGCGGAGCAAAAGCATATTATTGAAAATGCCTTGACCGAAAAAGATTCCTTATTAAAAGAAATTCACCATAGGGTGAAGAATAACCTTCAAATGGTTTCTAGTTTATTGAGCCTACAGACCAAAAACACCCGTAGTAAGGCAGCCATTGAGGCCTTGGAAGAGGGTAAGAGTAGGGTAAAGGCTATGGCGCTCATACATCAGAAGCTATATCAAAACGATGACCTGTCGGTGATTGAAATGCAGGGCTATATTGAAAGTCTGATCAATAGCGTACAGTCTGTATATAAAAAAGGCGGTCATAATATAAACATTACCATCGATGCCGAAGGGGTAGAACTTGATATTGATAGAGCTATACCATTTGGCCTTATTCTTAACGAGTTGGTTTCCAATTCTTTTAAGTACGCTTTCCCTGTCGATGACGAGAATGGTAAAATTTACATACATCTTAGAAAAATCGGAAATAAGGAAGGATTTTTCGAGTATACCGACAATGGGGTGGGCTTGCCGGAAGATACCGATGAACGCGCTAATTCGTCCATGGGCATTCGATTAATGAATCGTTTGGCCAATCAGCTACAAACCAAATTGAACGTAGATAATACCACCGAAGGTGTTCGGTTTTGGTTCAATTTTGCCTAAGTCAAGTGTTACGCCATAATCGAGATTTAAATGCTCTTAGGCTTGTCACGAAATCAAATTGTTTTTATTTTCGAATCCCTCGTGGGCTTGCCCTAAGGTAGTTTACCTATACCTACTTTTTAATACCACACGATGTAAAAGTCTGGGCATAAAACGTTTTAGGTAAACGCCCATAATTTCTTTTTTGCCGATATAGGCCTCAAAACGCTCTTTTTCAATGGCACGTATCATTTTTAAGGCAAAAGTTGCTACCGCCATACCGTTTTGGGTGGCTTCGTCATTCTTGTTTTGTTTGGTTCCATCAGCAGTGAGGGCGTTTTTGGCCACATTGGTATTTATAAAGCCAGGGCAGATCAACGTGACCTTAATCTTATCTACTTCATGCTCCATCCTCAATACATCAAAAAAGCCATGTAGGGCATGTTTAGCCCCGCAATACCCCGAACGATAAGGAGAACCGAACCTTCCCATTAAACTAGTGACCGTTACAAAGTGTCCTGCTTTACGGTCAATGAAATAGGGTAGTAGTGTTTTGGTTAAGGCGATCGTGCCTAAATAGTTGACATTCATTAGTTTGTCATAAACCGATAAATCGGTATCGCGTATTAAGGAACGTTGACTGATACCGGCATTGTTGATTAAAAGATCTATTTGACCGAAGGCGGCTAGGGCCTTTTCCGTTCTAGACTTCATGTTTAAACTATTCGATAAATCAAGTGGAAGAATCCGTACTTTTTCAGGGTTTTGGCAATTGTTTTTCACCTTTGCTAGTTGTTCCTTGTCTCTGGCCGATATAATAAGTTGGCAATCTTTTTTATTAAGGGCATAGGTCAATGCTTCGCCAATTCCGGAAGAAGCGCCTGTTATCCATACTGTTTTCCCGTTTATCCTTGGCATTTTGGTTGTTTTAAGATCCAAAATATAACTAAATTTGACCGCAACACATGAGGGCCACCTATAAAAAATATTTGCTCGAGTTTAAACGCCCTAGTGGTACTTCCCGCGGCGTACTTACGCAAAAGGAAACTTGGTTTTTGATCCTGGAGAACAAAGGCGAAAAAGGCATAGGGGAATGCGGACTACTTAGGGGTTTAAGCATTGATGACCGACCCGATTATGAGGAACAGTTGCAATGGGTCTGTGCAAATATTACCCTTGGTGAAGTAGTATTATTGAAGGCGATGGAAAGATTTCCAAGTATTCAATTCGGTATTGAACAGGCCTTTCTTTCCTTGGCTGCTGAAAATCCATTTGAACTTTTCCAATCCGGTTTTACAAAAAATGAAGCCCCTATTGCCATCAACGGACTCATTTGGATGGGCGACAAAGGGTTCATGATGGAACAAATCTCCCAAAAAATAGCGGAAGGCTTCCATTGTTTAAAAATGAAGATCGGCGCCATTGATTTTGAAACTGAGGTCGGAATCTTAGAAACGATCCGAAAGAAATATCCCAAAGAAAAAATAGAACTTCGTGTCGATGCCAACGGTGCATTTCAGCCAGAAGATGCCCTTGATAAACTTAAGCGTTTGGCGGCCTATGATCTACATTCTGTAGAACAGCCCATAAAGCCAGGCAATTGGGCTGCTATGCAAAAGCTCTGCGAAAAAACTGTACTGCCCATTGCACTCGATGAAGAATTGATTGGCGTGTTTGGTGTAACGGAAAAGGAAAATTTGCTACAAACTATACGACCGCAATATGTAATTTTAAAGCCGAGTTTCGTAGGTGGGTTTGCCGGTGGCAATGAATGGATATCCCTAGCGCTTAAATATAATATCGGTTGGTGGATTACGAGCGCCTTGGAAAGCAATATAGGGCTCAATGCTATCGCACAATGGACTGCAACCCTAAGGAACAAAATGCCACAAGGCCTAGGTACAGGCAGTTTGTACGCTAATAATTTTGAAAGTCCGCTCCACGTCAAGAACGGCGAGTTGTATTATATAAAAAACGAATATTGGAAATCTGAGTTAATAGAAGAACTATGTATATAGAACAAGGATATAAAGGGGAATTGGGAATTTGGAAGTATTTTCTAATTCCATTAGGTTTTATGGGAGTCATGGTTCTGAATTATGCGGTAATAAAACTGCTGAATATTGATGTTGAAGCCCTTATGGCATCTGAAATCGCGAAAAAAGGGGCCAACCGCTTTTTGGTCGAAATGTTAATTCCTTTCGTAATAGGTATCGTACTTTTGTTTTTATGGGTAAAATATATTCATAAACAGACCATTACCACCTTAACCACTACCCGTAGAAAAATCGATTGGAAACGGGTCTTCTTCGCTTTTGGGCTTTGGGGGGCAATTACCCTGATCATTACTGGGATAGATTTGTTTATTTCACCCGAAGATTATGTGTGGAATTTCAAGCTAGAACCCTTTTTATATCTATTGATCATTGCGGTGCTGCTCATACCCATTCAGACCAGTTTTGAGGAATATCTTTTTAGAGGTTATATGATGCAAGGTATTGGGGTTATGGCAAAAAACCGATGGGTGCCATTGGTCTTTACCTCGGTGCTTTTCGGGTTGATGCATTTAGGAAACCCTGAAGTTGAACAAATGGGGCCAAGTATTATGGTATATTATATCGGTACCGGTTTCTTCTTGGGTATACTTACCTTAATGGATGAAGGACTAGAACTGGCTTTGGGCTTTCATGCCGCTAACAATTTGGTTACTGCCTTGTTGGTCACGGCCGATAGTACTGCCTTTCAGGTCGATGCTATCTATAAAAATGTCGCAGACCCCACTTTAGAGTTTGATGCGTTTGTACCTGTCTTTGTCATTTTCCCGATTTTGCTCTTTATTTTCGCCCGAAAATATAAATGGACGAACTGGAAAGAAAAACTCACAGGTAAAATTACTCCAAAAGCACAATTCTTGGCCGAAAATACCCCGATGCCCCATGTCGATTGAAATTCACCCTAAGTTCAAGCTTAATGGAATAAGGTATACCAAGGAAGATTTAATAGAAGTTGGTTACAGCTTTATTAAAGAAGGGGAACCTTATGAGCAGTACATTGGCGATTTTCTAGTAGATTGGTGCAATGCATCAACAACTATTTCGGTACAAACCTCTGGCAGTACGGGAGTACCGAAGCCTATTCTGCTAAAAAAACAAAAGATGGTCAACTCGGCCTTGGCCACGGGCCAATATTTCGACCTGAAACCTGGCAATACGGTCTTACATTGCTTGCCCGCCGAATTTATCGCTGGTAAAATGATGTTGGTCAGGGCCATGGTCCTTGGCCTTGAAATACGCTGTATTGAACCCACTTCAAATCCCCTTTTTAGTATTTCAAAATCTTTCGATTTTTGTGCCATGGTGCCATTACAGGTACAAAATTCCCTTCAAAAGTTAAATCAGCTTAAAAGATTGATTGTGGGCGGTGCACCGATAACCGAAGGCTTATGGCACGAACTTCAATCCACCACCTGTCGAGTTTTTGAAACCTATGGCATGACCGAAACATGTACCCATATAGCCGTGAAAAAAGTAAATCCGGGTTTAACGGAGGGCCAGGAGCATTCCGCAAATTTAAAAACAGATTTAGCCGAGATTAATTTTAATGCCCTGCCCAATGTTCTTTTTTCCGTAGATAAAAGGGGCTGTCTCATGATCAATGCCCCTGATATTATTGAGGCACCTTTAGCTACCAATGATATGGTAAAGCTGATTTCTGAAACCCGATTTCAATGGTTGGGCAGATTGGACCATGTGATCAATTCAGGTGGCGTTAAATTGAACCCTGAACAAATAGAACACAAATTGGCCCCGATGATAAAAAGTCGCTTTTTTGTAACCGGACTGCCCGATACAACTTTGGGACAGCGCCTGACGCTTATTATTGAAGGGGAACACGATATCGAAAAATTGGAAAAACAATTACAATCGGTAACTTCTTTGTCAAAATATGAGCTGCCGAAGACTATTTATTCACTTCCAAAATTTTTGGAAACCGAAACGGGTAAAATCCGAAGAAAAGAAAATGTTGACCTAATATTGCCTTCCATTTAATGCATTTTGATATATTACGAACGTATAATTTCCAATATAAAACTCAGAAACCTTTTGTTATGAAAAAAATTATTTTCCTCGTAGCGCTTGTAGCATTTCAATTCTCCAATGCACAACAGATACTTCCCGAAAGTGAACGCGCAAGGGTCATCGATGAAATTTTAAACGATAAGTTCAATAATCTGTTACCCGGTTTAATGGATCAGGCGGGTATTGATATGTGGCTTATTATTTCTAGGGAGTACAACGAGGATCCCGTATTGCGCACCATGCTGCCCGCTACGTGGCTGAATGCCCGTAGAAGAACCATTTTGCTTTTTTATAGGGACAAAGCGAAGAACACCATTGAAAAGTTGGCGGTTGCCCGGTATAACGTTGGTGATAACATCGTATCTGCATGGGACAAAGAACAAGAACCTGACCAATGGAAACGCTTGATGGAGTTGATCGTGGAGCGAAATCCGAATAAAATAGGACTCAACTATTCCAAAGATCACAACATTGCCGATGGCATTGTAAAAACTGACTATGAGGAGTTTATGGAGAACCTTCCTAAAAAATACCATTCTAGGGTCGGTTCTGCCGAACAATTGGCGGTGCGATGGATCGAGACCCGAACCCCTAGGGAAATGATCATTTTTAACCAATTGGTCGATATTACCCATGATATTATTGCCGAGGCTTTCTCCGAAAAAGTGATTACTCCGGGCATTACCACCACTTCAGAAGTCGTTTGGTGGATGCGTCAAAAAGTGACCGATCTAGGCCTTGAGACTTGGTTTCACCCCACGGTAGACGTGCAACGCAGTAGCGACGGCGAAGTTTCTGGCTTTTATTCTTTTGCCAACAAACCCGATGATATGGTGATCATGCCCGGCGATCTGGTACACTGTGATTTCGGAATTACTTATTTAAGATTGAATACCGATTGTCAAGAATTGGCCTATGTGCTGAAACCAACAGAAAAACAAGCACCACAATTCTTAGTAAATGCGTTTAAGGATGGTAATAAAGTCCAGGACTTCCTCACTACGAACATGATCAAAGGTCGCACCGGCAACGAGATACTGGCAAAAGCATTGGAGGAAGCCAAGGCCGCGGGTTTACGGCCCTCGATCTATACCCATCCTTTAGGCTTATATGGCCATTCTGCCGGAACGACCATAGGCATGTGGGATGCACAAGGCGGACTCATGCGAGACGATGGTGAAAACTATCCGCTAAACCCCAATACGGTCTATGCCATTGAATTGAATACTACGGTCAATATTCCCGAATGGAACCGTGACATTCGCATCATGTTCGAAGAGGCGGGCTTTTTTGGGGAAGAAGGTTTTCGATATGTCAATGGAAGACAGACAGAATTACTTTTAATCCCAAGGGTGAAAGGGCATCAGGGAAATTAATTTTCATGTTATGAAAACAAGGTTGGCAGTTCGTGTATTGATTTTTTTCATTGGAATACAAGTGTATTCCCAAGCCGAAGAGAAAAAGTATATTTTGCTGGCCTGGGACACCTCTTTTTCGATGCAAAACCGTGTGCCTGAACATGACTTTAAATTTTTGGACAACTATTTTGAACGTAATCCTAATATTCGTGTGAATTTGGTCATGTTCAGTAATACGGTTTATGAAAATTTTGATTTCCAAATAGCGAATGGTGATTGGAAACCGATTAAAACCATCCTTGAAAATACTGCGTATGACGGGGCTACCAATTTGCATGCCGTCGAAAGCATCATATCATTACATCATTCCGAATTGTTGTTATTCACTGATGGGGCGCAGAGTTTTGGGGTGGGCGTGCCCGTTTTTGGGGTGAAGACTTTTGTTATTAACAGCAATCCGTACAAGGAACAAAACGATTTGAACGCAATTTTGGTAATCAACAAGGGGCGACTTTTTGATTATGGTCGACCTATTTTTTCTCAACCAGAGACCAAGAATACCAATGTACTTAAAAATGCGGAAGGACAAGTTCAGGGTGTTAACGACACGCTTTCCCCTGGTCCGGGCATTAGTCTGAAGGAAGTAGTGGTCAGTGAAAATAGACGTGAAGAGAATCCTGTGGAAACGGTAAATATCGGTAACGGAAAGGTGGATAAAAATAGGGTGGGAGTAGCCGTACAATCCATTGGCGACGAACAAATAACACCCATACAGACCGATGTAGCCCAATCGGTACAAGGGAGGTTTTCTGGGGTCGATGTAAAGCGCAATAATGATTTGAGTCAAGTAAAAATGCGTACTGACAATAGCATGATTTTGAACAATTATGGCTTGGTGGTAATAGATGGGGTGCCTCAAAAGCAGTCGAATTCTATTCCTGACTTTACCGAAGGAAGGGCTACCCCGGGTGCCTCGCCGCAGTCAAATTCAGCTACCGACCCGAAGGCGTTATTTAGTCACCTAGACCCTGAAAATATCGCCGATATAACCGTTCTAAAAGGCCTGGCGGCAACCACCCGCTTTGGAACCTTGGGCGCGAATGGGGTAATTTTGATTACCACCAAAAGCAGTAAAAGTGGTAATGCTTCCGGCGCTCCGGTAGATCGCGCAAGGCTAAAGAACAATATTTATGAAGGTGAAATATCGAAAACCAAGGAAGAAGTACCCGATTATCTAAGAGAACTAAGGTCAATTCCCGATGTAAAATTGGCATATGACCGTTACCTTCAACAGCGAACGGATCATTTGATTTCCCCAAAATATTTTATGGATGTTTACGATTTTTTTAAGCCAAAAGACCAAGATATAGCGGATAGGGTATTATCTAATATTGCCGAGCTCAATGCCAAGAACATCCCTACGTTGCGAATTTTGGCCTATAAATACGAACTCGAAGAAGCCTATAGCAAAGCACTACTTATTAATGAGCAAATTTTGGAGCTTGATGAGAATAGTGCCCAAGCTAAATTCGACTTTGCGTTAAGTGCCGAGGACAACAAAGAATTTGGCAAGGCCTACGGCCACCTATCTGTATTAGTAAGGAACACCACTCAGGGCGTTAATTTTAGCGGATTGAAAAAACCCGCTGAGAATGCTTTACGGAACGTATTGAACACACCGAATGCCAATATCACAGTTTCCGAACCCGATAAAAAATATGCCAATAACGTGCGTTATGATGCGCGCGTTCTTGTGATGTGGAGTAAAAGCAATGCGCAGTTCGAGCTACAGATCATCAATCCCGATAAGCGGTTTTTTACTTGGGAACATTCGGAAATTAGTGATAGCCAACGCTACTTTAATGATATTAAAAACGATACGAATACCGAAGAATTTCAGTTGATCGATGCCCAAAAAGGGGATTGGTTTATAAAAGTGAACAATCTTAATGAGTACGCAACGGTAGAACCTGTTTATCTAAAGTGTATAATCTATTATAATTTTGGTAAGCCGGAACAGCGCAAAGAAATGCAGCTTTTAGAACTTAAGAACAAACAAAAAGACAACTTGTTTTTTAAAATTGGGTTGTGAACCAACTAAAGCGCTTTCAATTGCTTTTGGCCATATTGGGAATCTTCTAAGAAAACGTAATAAAGAATCGCTCCCTTTCTATTTAAGGAGTTTAAATTTTTAATGGTAACGGGCCACCATTGTAAAGGAAAACGGCGTTGAAATTATGTTGTAAAATTTTTGTTAATTTTTTCATTCTGACGTATCAATTAGGTATAATATTTGATAACTTAATACGATATTCCTTCAACGTCATCGTAATGAAAAAAGCACTTCTCACTTTCGGTCTTTGCCTTTTGACAACTTTGGGATTCGCACAAGAAAACGTAAAAAAAATATTCGGTACCCTAACCGATGACTTTGGGGTTCTGTCCGACGTCAATATCGCTATTGATGGAAAAGATACGAGTACGGTATCCGATGAAAACGGAAAATACGAGATTTCTGCCACTGAAGGCGATGTCTTGATCTTTTCTCGTATGGGCCTAATGCCCTTAAAAATTGCGATCGAAGATGTGACCCGGGTCTTGAACATTAAAATGTTCGAAAAGGTCGAAAAGTTGGATGGGGTTACAGTTGTCAATTCCTTGAAATCTCAAGAAGAGCTGGCCATTGAATATAATACAAA
>JBATIN010000264.1:0-2873 GCA_049667765.1 Flavobacteriaceae bacterium | reverse complement strand
GGGCGGGGCTATTGGCATGTTAAATAGTTGATTGTTGATTGTTGTTCGTACTGCTCTAACAAAACGAATTGAACAACCCTTAACAGGTTTTCCAAATTTATAAAAAGAAAAGCATAAGTATTGCGTTACCTAAAAGAAAGTGAGGTATTAGGGCTTTCTGAAGAAAATCTGAGTAAAATACAAGACGCCTGAATCGGTCATTTTTACGCTGACTGCCGTATTTGTAAATTCACCTTCCATGGTTTTTTTATGGCTTGAACTATTTAACCAACCCTCAAAGGCTTCTAAGGCACTATTATAATCTTTGGCTACATTTTCTGCAACCATTTCAGCTTCGACTTGTAATGCTATTTTTGAGGCCCTAGAACTAAAATTGTCATGACTAATACTGCCATTGGCTATCTGATAGTCGTTATGTTGGTTGGCGTATTCGTAGGCAACTTCACTAAACTCTAATCGATTGTATCCTAAAGAATTTCTATAGTCGTTGACCACAGTTAAAAGCTCTTGCTCCACTTCTTTGGCATTCTCGGCCTCGACTAAATTTGTTGTTTTTAATGACTCTTTTGTGCAAGAAGCCAACGTACAAACAAATAAAACGAGGGCAACATAGTGCGTTCTCATTTTCATACAAAGTTCTATTTGTAAGTAGGCGTTCTATGAAGTAGGTGCGAAAAATGGGGAGTTCTCGTGTTCTTTGGCCAATTGGGGTAATTAGCTGTTGTAATGATACGTAAAATACAGTGCTGATCTTTAAAAAATCATAAATTTTCGACGAACGGTTTTATTTCATGAATTCTTTGTAATCTAATACGGACGTATTCATCAAGCGTTGATCTTTTTTCAATGTAATAAAGATTCTTGCAATTCGTTGTAACAGAATACAGTAGTAATTAGGGCGGCATGAATCACGGTATTCCGTGATGGATTTTGAATTAAGCCCTGCTACCTTTAAGCAAAACTATTTTCCATGAAGTTCACACCTCTTTCGTGCATTGCCCTACTACTTTTTGTATTAGCAGGATGTAAAACCAAACAGGAAACCCGAGCGGAACAATTCGATGATCTCAATCAGTTTCAAGAATACATCACAGAGGTTTCCCATGGAATAATATCTGCATCATCAGATGTTCGTGTGGTCTTGAACGCGCCTATTGAATCATGGAATAACGGAGATGAATTGGATGCCGAATTGCTAAGCGTATCTCCAAACACAAAAGGCAAAGTAGTGGCTTTGGACAATCGCACCATTTCTTTTATTCCTGAAAATGGATTCAAACAAGATACCGAATATGAGTTTGTTTTGGATTTAGAGGATATTATTAAGGATGTTCCAAAGGAACTGAGAACCCTGACTTTTGGAGTAAAGACCTTAAAACAAGAATTCAATATTTATACGGATGCCTTGCAATCGTATTCAAAGGAAAGGCAATATATCAATGGACAAATTCGTACTTCAGATGTACTCTCAAGAGAAACTGCAGTACAATTGATAACTGCAAAACACAAAGGAAAATCGATTAAACTCAAATTCGATAATGCGGTAAAGGAAGGTACCCAATTTCAGTTCAAGATCGATAGCATTCAACGTTATGAAGAAGATTCCGAACTCGAAATTGCTTGGGACGGTTCAAAATTCGATATCGAGAGCAAAGGAAATAATATAATCAACATCCCCGGGAAAAACAATTTCACGGTTTTGAGTGCTACCGTAGAAACAGGAAATGATCAAATTGTGCTGATCAATTTCTCAGACCCGATAAAAAAGGGTCAGAATTTTAAAGGGCTGGTAGTTTTAGAAGGTGTTTCAAACCCTAAATATTCCGTTGATGGCAATACCTTGAAAGTCTACCCCTCCGAAGAATTAAAGGGCACAGCGAATCTTGAGGTTTTTGAAGGCATTCAAAGTGAAGATGGGTACAAACTCAAAATAAAGTTCGAACAACTTATGGCCTTTGAGCAACTACCGCCCCAGGTCAGGTTGCTTTCTAATGGAACGATATTACCTTCTTCCAATAATCTTAAAATAAATTTTGAGGCGGTCAATCTTAAAGCGGTAGATGTATCGGTTTTTAAGATCTACCAGAACAATATTCTTCAATTTTTACAAGGCAATAATATCAATGGCAACTATAATTTGAGGAGTGTGGCACGACCTATTGCGACAAAGAAAATAGTGTTGCAGAACAACTTGACCAATGCCAATGGTAAATGGGCAGCACATGCGCTTGATTTGAGTGCCTTGATTGCTCCAGAAGTTGGCGCTATGTACCGAGTCGAATTCAACTACCAACCTTCCTATAGTGTTTATAAGTGTAATTCGACCAATTTTGATGCCGAAGAAGAAGCTGAAGAAAATTTCGATGAGGAAGATGAAAACAGCTCATGGGATGGTGTTGAAGAATATTATGACGACTACGGCTATTATGATTACAACTGGAACGAACGTGAAAACCCCTGTGATAAATCTTATTATTATGATAAGAAGGTGGGCATGAACGTTTTGGCGACCGATCTTGGCGTGACCATCAAAAGAGGAGTGAACAAAAGCTACTTTGTCGCGGTCAACGACCTTTTGAATACGAAACCGATCCCAGGTGCCAAGGTTACCTTTTATAACTTTCAGCAGCAGCCGGTTGGTAGCGCTATTACCGATACGGAGGGAACGGCGATTTTTGATTCTGAAAAGTTGGCGTTTTTCGCAGTTGCCGAAAACAACGGACAAAAGAATTATGTAAAGCTCAACGATGGTAATGCCCTTTCGGTCAGTAAATTCAATGTATCCGGCTCGGTACTGCAAAAAGGTATTAAAGGTTTCATTTTCGGCGAACGTGGCGTTTGGAGACCTCGGGATCAGATTTACCTGTCATTTA
>JBATIN010000263.1:0-8664 GCA_049667765.1 Flavobacteriaceae bacterium | reverse complement strand
ACAAGAACCTAGCAACACAAGTTGACTATTATAGTCGATTTGATTCGTGGCTTTCGTTAAGGGAATATGTGTCTGAAGTTTCATAAAAGCAATTTTCAGTCGGAAGTTGCCAGTAAACTGTAGAATGCGGGACTACATAGATTTGAAGGAACCGAGTGACATGAGTGAACATGTTCAAATACCCTAGTTCACTCGATTTTACTTTATTAAACCAAATAACCTTCCACTTTCTCCAAAGCCTCTTCAATACCTGCCGGATTCTTACCACCTGCCGTGGCAAAAAAGGGTTGGCCGCCACCACCGCCTTGAATGAATTTACCGAGTTCACGCACAATGGTTCCCGCGTTCAGTTTTTTTAAAGCCACCAGTTCTTTTGAAATATAGCATGACAACAATGCCTTGCCTTCTTGTTCGGTAGCGAAAAGCAAAAAGAGGTTCTCTTTGTTGTTTCCCATTTCAAAAGAAAGATCTTTAATACTCGCCGCATCCAAGTCCACCTTTCTGGCTAAAAACTGAATTCCGTTGATTTCCCTTAGTTCATTTTGAAGGTCCCCTTTTAAATTTTTAGCCTTATCCTTCAACAGGCTTTCTACTTCCTTTTTAAGGCGAGCGTTCTCTTCTTGAAGCGATTCCACAGCTTTTAAAGGGTCTTGGGCATTGGTCAACAAGCTTTTAATCTCGAAAAGTGTCCTGTCGTTTTCTGCAAAAAAGTCTTTTACCGCATCAGAGGTAATCCCCTCGATCCTACGAATACCAGCCGCAACAGCGCCTTCCGATTTGATTTTAAAATGCCAGATATCGGCCGTATTCTTAACATGGGTTCCACCACATAATTCAATAGACTGACCAAAACGAACGGTGCGTACGGAATCTCCATATTTTTCCCCAAAAAGGGCCATGGCACCTTCTTTTAGCGCTTCTTTAATAGGTACCGCTCTATTTTCTTGCAATGGCAATTGCCCTTCGATACGGGCATTGACAAAATTTTCTACCGCATTGAGTTCCTCAACGCTAAGTTTAGCAAAATGTGAAAAATCAAAACGCAGGTATTTAGAATGTACGGCAGAACCTTTTTGCTCTACATGTGGACCCAAAATATCGCGCAATGCTTGATGCAACAGATGTGTTGCGGTATGGTTGGCTTCGGTTCTTCGGCGTTGTTTTTCATCGACAACGGCCGTAAAGTTTTCCGTGGTATTCTTCGGTAGGTTTTTGGCAAAATGTAATATTTCGTTGTTCTCTTTTTTGGTGTCCAAAATATAGACCACGTCTCCGTTAGGGGCTTCTAAGTACCCTTTATCGCCTACCTGCCCACCACCGGCCGCATAAAAAGGCGTCAGATTGAACACCAACTGGTATTGTTGGCCTTCTTTCTTGGAAGTAACCTTACGGTACTTCACCAATTTTACTTGGGTCTGCAAGGTTTCGTACCCTACAAATTCTTGATCTTGGTCATTTGACAAAACGACCCAATCTTCTTTTGAAACTTCTGAAGCAGATCGCGATCGGTCTTTCTGCTTTTGCATGGCCGTTTTAAAACCAGATTCGTCTAGCGAAAGTCCTTTTTCGTTTAAAATGAGCGCTGTCAAATCAATCGGAAAACCATAGGTGTCATATAACTCAAAGGCTTTACGGCCATCTAATTCTTTGCCCTTATTGCTTGCGATCATATTATCGAGCAGTACAAGACCCTGTTCAAGGGTATTCAAAAATGAATGTTCTTCTTCTTTGATGACGTTCTCGATCAGCTGCTGCTGTTCTTTAAGTTCAGGAAAAGACCCGCCCATGGTCTGGGTCAGTACTTTTACCAATCGGTACATGAAGGGTTGCTTGGTATCTAAAAAGGTGAAGCCGTAACGAATGGCCCTTCTTAAAATACGTCGAATAACGTAGCCCGCACCTGTGTTACTGGGTAGTTGGCCATCGGCAATTGAAAACGATACTGCACGAATATGGTCTGCGATGACCCGTACGGCGATATCGGTTTCTTCTTCTTTACCGTACTTGGAGTTGGTAATGGTTTCTATTTCACGAATAATTGGGGTAAAAACATCAGTGTCGTAGTTAGATTTCACCCCTTGCAACACCATACAGAGTCGTTCGAAGCCCATTCCGGTATCCACATGTTTTGCGGGTAAGGGCTCTAGTTCTCCGTTCGCCTTGCGGTTGTACTGCATAAAAACGAGGTTCCAGATCTCAACGACCAACGGATGATCTTGGTTCACCAACGAAGCCCCCGATACTTTTGCTTTTTCCTCTTTTGATCGAATGTCAACATGAATCTCTGAACATGGGCCACACGGACCTTGGTCTCCCATTTCCCAGAAATTATCTTTTTTATTGCCTAGTATAATACGATCCTTGGGCACAATGGCGTTCCACAGATCAAAGGCTTCTTGGTCCATTTTCAAGTTATCGGCATCGTTGCTTCCTTCAAAAACAGATACATAAAGGCTTTCTTTGTCGATTTTTAAAACTTCGGTCAAAAGTTCCCAAGCCCATTCAATGGCTTCCTTTTTAAAATAGTCGCCAAAACTCCAATTACCCAGCATTTCGAACATGGTATGGTGGTAGGTATCTTTGCCTACTTCTTCAAGATCGTTATGTTTACCGCTCACGCGAAGGCATTTTTGGGTATCGACGATCCTTGGGTGTTTCGACACGGAATTCCCTAAGAAAAACTCCTTGAATTGGTTCATTCCAGCATTGGTAAACATCAGGGTCGGGTCGTCTTTGATGACCATTGGCGCCGAAGGTACGATCTTATGCTTTTTCTCCTTAAAAAAGTTTAAAAATTGGGTCCTGATTTCCTTGGAGTTCATAGAAAATGGTAAGGTTTTCAAAATTTTAACGGTTTAAGCAAAACAATTTTTATATTTGTTTGTTCTGTTAAAACGGATGCACAAAAATAGCATAAAATACCTTCATGTCTAAAGTAAAGTATTATTACGATCCCGATACGCTCTCGTACCGTAAGATCGAACCCAAAAAATCAAGGCGGTATCGCAACATCGCTTTTTTTGTTCTGGGATCGTTTCTTTTCGGGCTTTTATGCTTGATCCTTTTGTTGAACACCAACTTGATCAACACCCCTAGGGAACTTTCGTTGGCACGCGAAGTGAAGAACTATGAACTTCAATTTGAACTCTTGAACAAAAAAATGGAACAAATTGAAGATGTACTTGCCAATGTTGAAGAGCGAGACAACAACATTTACCGACTGTATTTTGAGGCCAACCCGATTCCTGATGAGCAAAGACGTGCGGGTTTTGGTGGGGTTAACCGTTACCGCGACCTTGAAGGATTCAACAATTCAGAAATGGTCATTGCCACGACCAAACGCTTGGACATTATAAAAAAGCAAATGGCGATACAATCAAAATCGCTGGATGAAATTACCTTACTTGCCGCGGAAAAAGAAAAATTATTGATGGCAATACCTGCCATTCAGCCGCTGAACAACGAAGACCTTACCCGAATGGCTTCGGGTTACGGTTGGCGTTCAGACCCTTTTACCAAGGCAAGAAAAATGCATTGGGGAATGGATTTTACGGCTCCGAAAGGCACTCCAATTTATGCTTCGGGCGATGGTACCATTACACGTGCCGATAATAATTCTTCAGGATACGGAAAACATATTCGAATTGATCATGGCTATGGTTATCTGAGCTTATATGGACATTTAAGTCAATACAACGTAAAACAGGGTCAAAAGGTAAAACGAGGCGACCTTATCGGGTTTGTGGGCAGTACCGGAAGGTCAGAGGCTCCCCATTTACATTATGAAGTTTGGAAAGATGACAATCGTATAGACCCTATCAACTTCTATTATGGCAGTTTGACCGCCGAAGAATTTGAGAATATGCTCAAATACGCCCACCAAGAAAACCAATCACTCGACTAATGCAAGTAGATCTACCTGAAAAACGTTATTATGGAATTGGAGAGGTTGCCACGGCCTTTGGGGTTAATACGTCGTTGATCCGTTTTTGGGAAAAAGAATTCGATGTCCTCAAGCCAAAAAAGAACGCCAAGGGCAACAGAAAATTTACTCCCGAAGATATTAGAAACCTTCAATTGATCTTTCATTTGGTCAAAGAACGAGGATTTACCCTAGATGGGGCAAAAACCCATTTAAAGGAAAGTAAACAAAAGACCTTGTCTAACTTTGATATCATACAAAAACTAGAAAGGGTAAAAATTGAGTTGATCAAGATCAAGGAACAACTGTGATGGTTTAATAATCAAAAAAAAGATTTTAAAATGTAACAAAACAACGTTACCCGCTACAAATCTTGTAAACAAGCAGATTGAATTTAAAATGCGCCTAAACCCATTTTATCGTTTCCTTCATCAAAATCGCACATCATCTACTCAGACTTAAAAAGCATAACAACTGCACCTAATATATAACACTAAGATCCATTAACTACTAAATTTAAAACGAGACACATGAAAAAAGGATTAATTGCATTAATAGTTCTAGGGATAATTGCCTTTGGAGTTTATCAATGGGCGGTTGGTTTTAACAATACCGCTGTAGAATACGAAGCCAATGCCAAAACAGCTTGGTCAAATGTTGAAAGTTCGTACCAACGTAGAAATGACCTTATCGGCAATTTGGTCAAGACCGTACAGGGTGCTGCCGACTTTGAAAGAGGCACCTTGACCGATGTTATTGAAGCGCGGGCCAAAGCCACTTCAACAACGATCGATGCCAATAACCTCACCCCGGAGAATATGGCCGCTTTTCAAGAGGCACAAAACGGACTTACCGGAGCGCTAAGCAAATTGATGGTCGTGGTAGAACGCTATCCCGAGTTAAAGGCGAACCAAAATTTCTTAGAATTACAATCACAGCTTGAAGGCACCGAAAATCGTATAAATGTTGCCCGTGACCGTTACAACGAAGGCGTAAATATCTATGATATTCATACGACCAAGTTTCCGGGCAAACTCTTGGCCGGTCTTTTTGGCTTTAAAGAAATGGCCCGCTACAAAGCCGACCCAGGTTCTGAAAACGCACCGGATGTAAACTTCGAATTTGATTGATGCCATGTCTAGGGTAGAAGATTTTTTAACGGCCGCAGAAGAGCACGAAATTGTGTTAGCTATACTTGAAGCCGAGAAAAATACTTCTGGCGAAATACGGGTACATATAGAAGCCCATACAAAATTGGACCCCCTGGATCGGGCAAAAGAAGTATTTCACAAATTAAAGATGGACAACACCAAAGAAGAAAACGGGGTGTTGATCTATGTGGCCGTTAATGATCGAAAATTTACCATATGTGGTGATGTGGGCATTGATAGGGTGCTACCCAACGATTTTTGGGACAGTACAAAAAATGCCATAGAACTACAGTTTAAAAAAGGCAAATTCAAAGATGGAATAATCGATGGCATCTTAATGGCCGGCAACCAACTTCAAACCCATTTTCCATGGCGGCACGGTGACAAAAACGAACTAAGCGATGAAGTTTCCAAAGGGTAGTTTATTTTTCATTGCGCTATTTTGGTGTACCCTTTCGGTGGCCCAATACAAAATTCCGGCCAAGCCATCGTTACAGACAAGTGTATACGACTATATCAACCTTTTGCCCGAAAGCCAGGAAAAAGCCCTTGAACAAAAACTCATCCGCTATTCCGATAGTACTTCTACGCAGATCGTAATTGCGATCATCGGTTCTACCGAAGGTGAAGAAATCACGTATTTAGGAGCCCAATGGGGACAAAAATGGGGCATTGGGCAAGATGGTAAAGACAATGGTATTTTAATACTCTTGGCAAAAGATGATCGCAAAATTGCCATTAATACCGGCTATGGTGTAGAAGGTAACCTTACCGATGCCATGTCGCGACGAATCATTGAAAATGTTATCCTGCCCCGATTTAAACAAGAGGATTATTACAACGGATTAAGTGATGGATCCGATGCCATCTTTCAAGTACTTAACGGCGAATTTAAAGAAGAGCGTACTTTTGATAACGGCGGTGGTGAATTTCCATTAGGCGCTTTATTACCTATCATCATCTTTATTATCATTCTGATCATACTATCGAACCGTAATCGCAATAACGGAGGAAAAAACGGAGGAAAACGTTCGTCGGGCCTCGATCTTTGGGACATTATCATTTTAAGCAACATGGGCAGAAGTGGTGGCTCCAGTGGTGGGTTTGGCAGCGGAGGCGGCTTCGGTGGTGGCGGTGGCGGTTTTGGCGGCGGCTTCGGCGGCGGCGGCTTTGGCGGTGGCGGTTCCTCGGGGGGTTGGTAAGTTCAGTAGATTGTTCGCGGTCAATAAACTTAAAATCCGAACATACTAAAACTGCAAATATACGTACCCAAACTTCTATATTCTAAAAACTACTTCTTCCTCATAAAAACGGTAACCGGCACTCCTGTAAAATCGAAATTTTCACGGATCTTGTTCTCCAAGTATCTTTTATAAGGCTCCCTAACATATTGGGGCAAGTTGCAGAAAAAGGCAAATTGCGGGAACGGGGTAGGCAATTGGGTACAGAATTTTATCTTAACATGTTTGTCTTTATACGCCGGCGGAGGATAATGTGCTATTAAGGGCAACATGATATCGTTGAACTTTCGGGTCGCGATTTTTTTACTTCTATTTTGGTATACGGTCACGGCCGTTTCTATGGCCTTGAAAATACGCTGTTTGGTCAATACCGAAATAAAAATAATGGGCACATCGGTAAAGGGCTCAATGGCCTCTTTAATTTTTTGCGTGTACTGTTTCATGGTGTTGGTCTGTTTGTCTTCGACCAAATCCCATTTATTCACTAGAATAACGATGCCTTTATTATTTCTATGGGCCAACCAAAAAATATTTGCCACCTGGCCATCGAATCCTCTTTCGGCATCCATTACCAGTAGTACAACATCACAATGCTCTATGGCACGTACCGAACGCATGACGGAATAAAATTCCAAATCTTCTTTTACCTTGGCCTTTCTTCGAATACCTGCAGTATCGACCAAATTGAATTCAAAACCGAACCTATTGTATTTGGTATCGATACTATCTCGGGTGGTGCCGGCAATATCGGTAACGATATAGCGATCTTCACCGATCAAGGCATTTATAAATGAGGATTTACCTGCATTCGGGCGCCCGACCACGGCAAAACGGGGAAGCTCGTGCTCTACCTCAAGTTCTTCGGGAAGCACCTCAACTAGGGCATCCAACAACTCGCCCGAACCGCTTCCGTTTATACTTGAAAGTGAATAATATTCGCCCAGACCCAAGGCATAAAACTCGACCGCATCAGCTTCCCTTTGAGCGTTATCAACTTTGTTCACCGCCAAAAAAACCGGTTTATTGACCCGTCTTAAGAGTTTGGCCACATCTTCGTCCATACCCGTTACGCCGGCTTCTACGTCGACCATAAAAATGATGGCATCTGCCTCATCAATGGCCAGTTCTACTTGTTTATCGATTTCTTTTTCAAAAACATCATCGCTACCTTTTATGTAACCCCCTGTATCGATTACCGAGAATTTTTTACCGTTCCAGTCACTTTTACCATAGTGGCGATCACGGGTAACCCCGCTTACCGCATCGACAATAGCTTCCCGGCGTTGGATCAAGCGATTAAAAAAAGTAGATTTTCCAACATTTGGCCTTCCCACAATAGCTACAATAGCACCCATACCTTCCTAATTTTTGAGGTGCAAAAGTAATGCTATTTTCTTGAAGTCAAGTGATTTATATAGATTGAATAATAGGAAGTCACTTTGTTCGGGGCTCTCAATTGTTATACCCAAAACGTTTCAACTGCTTTGCATCACTACGCCAGTTTTTGTTCACTTTAACGTAAAGTTCGAGGTGTACCTGTTTTCCGAAGAATTTTTCGAGGTCTTTACGCGCCTCTACCCCTACCCTTTTTAAGGCGCTTCCTTTGTGTCCAATAATAATGCCTTTTTGCGAATCGCGCTCGACCATGATCACCGACCGCATTCGAATGATGTCTTCATCCTCAAAAAACTCCTCGGTATCGATTTCTACGGAATAGGGAATCTCTTTTTTATAGTGGATGAGAATTTTTTCACGGATGGTCTCGTTTACAAAAAAACGTTCCGGCTTATCGGTCATCTGGTCTTTAGGATAGTAGGCAGGTGCTTCGGGAAGCAATTCTACAATACGTTCAAAAACGTTCTTGATATTAAAATTGGTCAAGGCAGAAATAGGATGCAACTCAACGGCCGGAAGTTGTTCTTGCCAATACTGCACCTGTTCTTCCAGAATTTCTTGGGTGGTGGTGTCCACTTTATTAAGCAATAACAATACGGGAATCTTACTGTTCTTTATCTTTTCAAAAAAGGCTTCGTCCTTTAAAGCTTTCTCCCCAATTTCGACCATATAGAGCAACACATCGGCATCTTCAAATGCAGATTTTACGAAGTTCATCATAGAAGATTGCAGTTCATACGCAGGTTTAATGATTCCTGGAGTATCAGAAAGGATCATTTGAAACCCATCACCATTCACGATACCTAAGATACGGTGCCTCGTGGTTTGTGCCTTTGAGGTAATTATGGAAAGTTTTTCGCCCACAAAGGCATTCATTAGGGTAGACTTGCCCACATTAGGGTTGCCTATGATATTTACGAAACCTGATTTATGCGCTGCCATCTTCACGTTTTTT
>JBATIN010000262.1:0-5909 GCA_049667765.1 Flavobacteriaceae bacterium | reverse complement strand
AGAGATAACTGTGGCCGACCAAACAATGACCGAAGAAAAGTAAATACCGATTGCGTTGGCCCAAAAGGCTTTCTGTTTTTCCATTTTAAATAGATAGGCGGCAATACTTCCGGCATAGACCCCGGTGCCAGGTAAAGGGATCATAACGAACAAGATAAGTCCTAAAAACCCGAATTTCTGAATTTTATCCCCAGACCCTGTTTTCGCTCTTCTTGCGATAAATAGCGCGGGTTTTTTGTAAAAGTGCCATCGCATAAAATAACGATTGATCTTTTCTAAAAAGAACATCATCATGGGGAAAACCAATACATTGGCCCCGAAGCAAAACACAAAGACCAGATAGCTATTCAATCCCTTCAGCAAACCATACGGAATGCCCACCTTGGCCTCGCCAAAAGGTGATAAACTCCAAAGAATCGCTATAATCAAATCGACAATCAAGAATACTGGATTTAAATGCTGCGAAGCTACTGCCTGCAACGCGATACATCACCATAATATTTCTTAAAAAAGAATTAAAATTGAGTATGAATTCAATTCCTATTTTCAATTCGGCTAGTTGGTCTTATGGCAGCAAAAAAAAAGCCTTCCCGATAAACGAGAAGACCCAACTAAAATTGCATTATTTTAATTCTAAAAACTGCAGGTCTCTATTTCAGTAACCCGCAGGGTATTTACCATCCCCTTATCCTTAATAGGCATGGCCGCCAGGCTGATCAACATATCGCCTACATCTAAAAATCCTTTCTTGCAGGCAATACTGTTCACGTCTTCTATGGTCTCGTCGGTACTTACGTATTTATCGTAATAAAACGCCTTAACGCCCCATAATAAATTGAGCTGGGTAAGTATTCTTTTATTCGAGGTGAACACCAAAATATGTGCATCGGGTCTCCAGGCCGAAATTTGAAAGGCGGTATACCCACTATTGGTCAAGGTAGAAATCGCTTTTGCCTTAATTTCATTTGCCATGATGGCCGCGTGGTAGCAGATTGATTTTGTAATGTATCGTTTTGTTCGAATGTGTGGTGGGTCATGTGGTACCTTGATCAATTCAGAAGATTCAACGCTCGTTAATATACTCGCCATTTTTTCGATGACCTCAACAGGATAATTACCTACTGAAGTCTCTCCAGAAAGCATAACGGCATCTGCACCATCCATTACCGAGTTGGCAACATCGTTGACCTCGGCCCTTGTAGGCGTTAAGCTGGTAATCATGGTCTCCATCATTTGCGTCGCGATGATTACAGGTATTCTTGCCTTTTTGGCCCGCAGAACCAACTGCTTTTGGATCAATGGTACTTCCTGCGCCGGTACTTCTACCCCAAGATCGCCACGTGCAACCATAATACCGTCGCAATAGGCGACTATCTTATCTATATTTTCTACGGCTTCAGGCTTCTCAATTTTTGCGATTATCGGAATTTTATGTTCAGAATGTTCTTTGATAATGTTCTGAAGGTCGATCAAGTCTTGGCTGAAACGCACAAAAGAAAGGGCGATCCAATCTACATCTTGTGAAATGGCGAAAATAGCATCTTTAATATCCTTTTCTGTAAGAGCGGGTAACGATATGTTCGTATTCGGAAGGTTTACCCCTTTTTTAGACTTTAAGGGGCCGCCTTGTATCACTTTGGCCTTTACTTCGTTTTGCCCATTGGTAGTGATTACCTCGAACATCAACTTGCCATCATCAAGTAATATACGTTCACCAGCCTTTACATCTTTTGGAAAGGCGGTATAGTTCATATATACTTTTTCGGCAGTACCCTCGAACGGTTTTCCGGTAACGAAGGTAATCTCGTCTCCAGGAGAAACGACCACCTCGCCCGCCATTACGCCTACCCTAAGTTTTGGGCCCTGAAGATCCGCTAAAATGCTCACATTGGTTTCCATTTCATCGTTCAGGTCGCGTATCATTTGAATTCGTTCGGCGACATCATCGTAATTGGCATGTGAGAAATTGATTCGAAAGACATCTACCCCGGCCTCGATCATCTTTTTCAACACTTCTTTTTTACTTGTTGCCGGACCTAGGGTGGCTACAATTTTGGTCTTCTTTTTGCTCGGCATACATTTAAAATATTAAGTGGTTTTTTGATTTAAGTTTTTGAGGGTCAAGCTTATATGCCGTTACTATTTTTGGCATCTTTAAAAGCACTTTTAGAACCTCATCAAGATGATCTAAATCATCTTGTTCTATTTTTAAAAAATAATCGACTTCTTTATACTCAGACAGCAAATAGTGCTTTGTATACGATGGTTCGTTCACAAAAAGGTCTTCACCGGCCGAATAAACTTCTTTTACACTATAATTGGCAATCAAAGCCCAATACCGGTCGTTCACATCGTCTTTCCATTCAAAAAAAGGAAAGCAAATAGGCTCGGTTAAGACCAAATCTTTTGAAGCACGTTTAAAACCCGCCTTAAGATCCCTATTTAAAGCATATACTATTGCATAGTCTTCAAGTGTACAATGTAGCGCTATTAAAGCAAAGGAATCGTCATAAAAATCCTCGCTTATCTTGAGTATTGCAGCCATTGTTGTGAAAAAACGTAAATGTAAAGATAGCGTTTATAACCAATAAAGCCTAGTTCGTCTTCCTGTTTCATGATTCACTTGCTTACGAAAACGGTTGCGTTCATAATTTTTTTGAAGTTATTGTTTGTCCATTTTGTCCTGCATGGCAAAATAGGCCCTTTTCGAGGCCCTTTCTTCAGCCTTTTTCTTTGATGTTGCCCTCGCCTTCGCAACCACATGACCGTCAATGGAAAGTTTTACCGCAAAGTGTTTTAGGGCCTCATTTCCATTGTCCTCGTATACATTATAGTCAAAGGTCTTTTTCTGCTTTTGACACCACTCTATGACCAAGCTTTTGTAGCTGATTACCTTGCCCTCTAATTGTTCAATATCTACATAAGGTTCTATGACTCGGGCATTTATGAACTTTTCACAGTACTTATAGCCCCGATCCAAATATATTGCACCAACTAGGGCTTCAAAAACGTTTCCATGTATATTATCTCCAAAATGTGATTTTGGGATACGGCTTTCAACAAATTGCATGAGGTTTAGGTCTTTGCCCAATTCATTCAAATGCTCTCTACTAACGATCTTTGATCTCATTTTTGTGAGATAGCCTTCATCGCCCAAAGGCACCACATTATAAATATGCCTTGAAATAATGGTCCCCAACATTGAGTCACCTAGAAACTCGAGCCGTTCGTAATTCATTGGGTTGCCATCTTTATCCTTCTTATTTGCGGAACGATGTAGAAAAGCTTTTTTGTAAATTTTTAGCTTTTTAGGTTTAAACCCTAATATTTTAGTTATTCCCAAAAAAAAATCCCCATCTTCTTTAGAATGGGAATTGAATAAATTAGATGGGAAATTCATTTTTATTAACTGATTTTTTTAAAGACCACACAGGCATTGTGCCCGCCAAAACCAAAAGTATTGCTTAAGGCTACCTTTACCTCTCGTTTTTGAGGTTTGTTAAGGGTAAGGTTCAATTTTGGGTCAATATTTTCATCGACCGTAGTGTGGTTGATTGTTGGTGGTACAATACCATGCTCCATTGCCAAAATAGAGGCGATAGCTTCGATGGCGCCTGCCGCACCCAACAGATGCCCAGTCATTGATTTTGTTGAATTTATATTGATATTCGGTGCATGGGCGCCAAACACTTCAGAAATCGCCTTTAACTCGGCAACATCTCCCAATGGGGTCGACGTACCGTGAGTATTAATGGCATCTACATCTTCTGGTTTTAAACCAGCATCCTTTAAACAATTCTGCATTACACGCACTACTCCAATTCCATCAGGGTGTGGAGCGGTCATATGGTAGGCATCACTTGAAAGTCCGCCTCCGACCAATTCTGCATATATTTTGGCACCTCTGGCCTTGGCATGTTCGTATTCTTCCAAAATTAAGGCCCCTGCTCCTTCACCTAATACAAACCCGTCGCGAGTGGCATCAAATGGCCTTGAAGCGGTTTCCGGGGTTTCATTTCTGGTGGACAAGGCATGCATAGCGCCAAACCCACCCATACCTGCTATGGTCACGGCAGCTTCGCTACCGCCACTCACGATTACATCACAGTAGCCCAAACGAATGTAGTTCAGGGCATCGATCATGGCATTGGCCGAAGAGGCACAAGCCGATACCGTAGTGTAATTAGGCCCCATAAAGCCATGTTTTATTGATATGTTTCCCGGGGCAATGTCGGCGATCATTTTAGGTATAAAAAACGGATTGAAACGTGGTGTGCCATCGCCTTCGGCAAAATTCATCACTTCGTTTTGAAAAGTCTCCAAGCCACCTATACCTGCACCCCAAATGACCCCGACCCTAAATTTGTCGATTTCATCAAGGTTCAATTTTGAATCGATGATGGCCTCATCGGAAGAAATCAATGCATATTGGGCAAATCGATCTAATTTACGGGCTTCTTTTCGGTCAAAATAATCTTCAGGATTGTAGTTTTTAAGCTCACAGGCAAATTTCACCTTAAACTTTTCGGTATCATAATATGTAACAGGTGCCGAACCGCTTTTGCCGTTCACTAACCCGTTCCAATATTCTTGGATATTATTTCCAATAGGGGTCAATGCCCCTAAACCGGTAACTACAACTCGTTTTAACTCCATTGAGCTTATTTTTTGATCTTAAAGTCAAAGGTAAATTAAAAAAAATTATCCATGCGGCATGGTTACCACATGGATAATTTTGAAACTCGTTCAAGAAAGCATATAATTACTTCGCTTCTTCTATATAACTTATGGCTTGGCCAACTGTTGCGATGTTCTCAGCTTGATCGTCAGGGATTTGAATATCAAATTCTTTTTCGAATTCCATGATCAACTCAACAGTATCCAATGAATCTGCCCCTAAGTCGTTGGTAAAGCTAGCTTCTGATACCACTTCGTTCTCATCAACTCCCAGTTTATCAACAATGATAGCTTTTACTCTTGATGCAATGTCTGACATAATAATATTGGTTTTAAAAATTTAAATTGTTGGCAAAAATAAAAAACTTTGGTTGAATAACACCATTTGTATTTAAAATGTAGATCAATTTAATAAATTTAAATACAAACATGGTATTTTCGCCACAAATAATTATTCTTCGATAACGTAAAAAGAAAGTAAAGACAAAAGAAAATAGACTGATAAATAATTAAAGTTTTGCTTTCTATGTTCTGGTTTCAAATTCTTTTTTTTTAACGAGGCTCGGTAAACATCAGTAATATAGTTATCTTTTTCTTAAAACCACTTCTTTTGAAAACCAAACGACTTGTTCTTTTTGCCTCTGGTTCTGGTTCTAATGTTGAAAACATAGTACACTACTTTCATAACGAACCTAACGTTACTATAGCCGCTGTACTTACTAACAAAAGGGATGCCAAAGTTTTGGACAGATGTAATGCTCTAAAAATCAACGGGATATTTTTTAACAGGAATGCTTTCTACGAGACCGATTGTGTATTGAACATGCTAAGAACTTTTAATCCCGACCTTATTGTATTGGCCGGATTTCTATGGAAGATGCCCGAAAAGATCGTTGAAGAATTTACCAATAAAATAGTCAACATTCATCCGGCGCTATTGCCTAAATATGGTGGAAAAGGCATGTACGGCCTTCATGTGCACCAAGCCGTTAAAGACCATAACGAAACTGAAACGGGCATTACCATTCATTATGTCAATGAAAATTATGATGAAGGCGCTATCATTTTACAAGAAAAAGTAGTGGTGCTACCCCAAGATTCTGTGGATGAAATAGCGCAAAAAGTGCATGCCCTGGAATATGAATATTTCCCAAAAACTATTGCACAATTGTTGGGCCTCGCCCAAAAACACTGAAATCATATTTCCCGTTCTTCATAATAAAGAGTACTAG
>JBATIN010000261.1:0-2581 GCA_049667765.1 Flavobacteriaceae bacterium | reverse complement strand
CTTTGTTGAATCTCAATGAGCGCCCATTAACACAAAAATCGAACTACGGCACCGAACCGGTAAACAATACCATTTTCGGTATCAATGGAAATTTCTCGACCGAGATTCCTTTTTTGACCCGAATGGTGAATCATTTGCCGAACATAGATACCGATGTGCCTTCTAATCTTTCGGTTAGGGGCGAGGTGGCTTTTTTAAGTCCTAATTCACCTAAAAATGCCGATTTTCAAGGAGAAACGACCACGTATTTAGATGATTTTGAAGGGGCACAGGCCTTGATCGATATTCGATCTTCCTTGGGCTGGAGCATGGCAAGCACCCCTTTGGAATTCGGTGAAACACCCAATGAAAAATTGTTCGGAGGTACTCCAGACGATGCCAACAACTTGTTGAATGGCCATGGTCGTGCTAAAATGGCTTGGTATACCATTGATCCAATTTTCTATACCAATCAGCGGCCATCGCAAATCAGTGATAGTGATATTTCTACTAATGCTACACGCCGGATCTTTATCGATGAGGTGTATCCGCAGGTCGATATTGCCCAAGGGCAGACGACCGTGCAAGGAACCTTAGATCTCGCCTATTTTCCCGATCAAAAAGGGCCTTATAATGCCAATACCGGTTTCAATTCTGGCTCGACCCCTGCCGACAAAAAATGGGCGGGGATCATGCGGTCGTTAAGCAGTACAAACTTTGAACAGGCGAATGTGGAGTTCGTACAATTTTGGGTTTTGGATCCCTATGTCGACGGAATTGCTACCTCTACTGGTGAATTGGTGTTTAACTTGGGGAATATTTCTGAGGATATTTTAAAGGATGGGAAAAAACAATACGAAAACGGCCTGCCCGATGCCGATAGTACTGTGTTGCCCGGGCCGACATCATGGGGTGCCGTACCCCAAACACAGGCCTTGGTCTATGCCTTTGATGCGAACGAAAACAATAGGGCGCTGCAAGATCTTGGTTATGATGGGTTAGATGACGCCGAAGAGGCGGCCATTTATGGCCCTGGGGAGGATCCCGCGAACGATAACTATACCTATTATTTAAACCGCGATGGGGGTATTTTAGAGCGCTATAGCGATTTCAACAATCCGGAAGGCAACTCCCCGGTTCAGGTATCCAATACCAACCGTGGGTCGACCACCTTGCCCGATGTTGAGGATATTGATCGCGACCTTACTATGAATACGGTGAACAGTTATTACGAATACCGTATTCCGATCAAACCAAATACCACGGTCAATGATAAGTATGTGACCGATATTAAAGAAGATGTAACCCCTGAGCTACCCGATGGCTCTACATTGAATAGAAGGTGGATCCAGTATAAAATTCCGCTTAGCGATTTTACGGCTGCAATCGGAGGTATTAATGACTTTAGGTCAGTGAGTTTTTTACGTATGTACCTTACCGGTTTTACCAGTGATGTTGTACTGCGATTTGCTTCCTTGGATCTAGGTAGAAGTGATTGGCGTGCCTATACAAAAACCTTGCAGAACGAAATTATCGATAACGACCCGTCTGATGATGGTACAACGGTCGATGTGAATACCGTAAATATTGAAGAAAACGAAGCACGTTCGCCCATACCCTATGTATTGCCTCCAGGGGTAATTCGTGAACGTTTGAACAACAATAATACGATCATTCGCCAAAACGAAGCAGCACTTTCCTTTCTGATCAATAATCTGGAATCGGAAGATTCACGTGGGGTTTTTAAAAATCTTGACATTGACATACGGCAGTATAAAAAACTGAAAATGTTCATGCACGCCGAAGAAATTGTGGAAACCGATTATCCGAACGATGCAAAACCATTGGTCGGATTTCTAAGGATCGGTACCGACTTCTCACAAAACTTTTATCAGATCGAATTGCCTTTAGAATTTACACGATGGAACGCAACTACGGAAAGCGAGATTTGGCCCGATGCCAATATCATGGAAGTGTCCCTGGCCGATCTGAACAAGATCAAATCCATTCGCATCAATAACCGTAGTAATAGCCCTTTAAGCGACCTTCAGTTTTATGATGTCTTGGATGGGGATATTTCTCCAGTAACGGAATTTGCACCGAGGCCCGAAGGAAGCACCCGTATCGGGATTCGTGGTAATCCATCTTTAGGAAGCATTCGCAGTATGATGGTCGGTGTCAAGAATACCGACGGGTTACCTGCAAGGGGCGAGGTCTGGTTCAACGAACTTCGATTGGCCGGCTTGGACAATAATGGAGGCTGGGCAGCTGTAGCCGCAGTCGATGCGAATGTCGCCGACTTTGCTAACGTTTCGGCAACTGGGGGTAGAAGTACCTCAGGTTTTGGGGCCATCGATCAAATGCCCAACGAGCGGGCAAGGGAAGATGCCATTTCGTATGATGTAGTAACCAACGTAAACCTTGGACAACTACTGCCTCCAAAATGGGGAATACAATTGCCGTTCAATTATGGAATTTCAGAAGAAGTGATCACTCCTGAATTCGACCCAGTTTATGACGATTTAAAACTCGATGATCTAATTGCTTCGGCACCCGATCAAGAAACTGCTAAAGAAATACAAGAACAGGCGGAGGATTATAC
>JBATIN010000260.1:0-23063 GCA_049667765.1 Flavobacteriaceae bacterium | reverse complement strand
GGTGAATGCTTTCGGGTGGTGGTCGCGACCATAGTTTTCTGGGGTCAATTGGCCTTGTGAATAAACGGTACGCCCGAACTCGCCGCCCCACACGACCAAGGTGTCCTCGAGCATGCCGCGTTGTTTTAGATCTTTGATCAAGGCCGCATTGGCTTGATCGGTCTTTTCGCATTGCGACTTGACCCCTCCGGGACAATCGTTGTGCTGATCCCAACCTTGATGGTACAATTGAACGAATTTCACATCCTTTTCCAATAATTTTCTGGCCAACAGGCAATTTGCCGCGTAAGTTCCCGGATCTCGGCTATCTTTCCCGTACATGTCAAAAATATAATCAGGCTCGTCTGACATGTCGGTCACTTCGGGTACGGAGGTCTGCATTCGGAAGGCCATCTCATATTGTGCCATTCGTGCCTTTATTTCGGGATCTCCGTAGGCATCGTATTGCACGTCGTTCAATTTTCCGAGGTAATCCAACATTTTTCTCCTGTTATTGCCATCATAATTTTCAGGGTCGCTAAGGTAAAGTACAGGGTCTTTCCCCGAACGAAATTGTACCCCTTGATGTTCAGTAGGTAAGAAACCGTTGCCCCAGAGACGCGAATATAAGGGTTGCCCGCCCATATTTTTGGTAATCAAGGTGATAAAGGTAGGAAGGTTCTCATTGTCCGATCCAAGGCCATAGCTTAGCCATGATCCGATCGATGGCCGCCCGGGCAACTGATTGCCGGTCTGCATAAAGGTGATGGCTGGATCATGGTTAATCTGGTCGGTTTGCATCGATTTGATAAAGCATAGATCATCAACGACTTCCGCGGTATGCGGTAATAATTCGCTGACCCATGTTCCTGTTTTACCATATTGTTTGAAATCGAAGAACGAAGGTGCCATAGGAAAGGTGGTCTGCTCGGCACTCATGGCCGTCAAACGTTGCCCTTGTCGAACGGAATCGGGAAGATCTTGCCCGAACATATTCTTCAGTTTGGGTTTGTAATCCCACATTTCGAGCTGCGAAGGACCTCCACTTTGAAACAGATAAACAATTCGTTTGGCCTTGGGCAGATGGTGCGGAAGTCCAAGTCTATTTTTATTATATGACTGCAACAATGCACCGGCCTTGGAAGTTTCAAGATTATTGCCTTTCACCGCCGACCAAGCCTTTTCAGTATTCAATAAAGAACCCAATGCAATGGCGCCAAGACCCATGGAGGTTTTGGTCAAAAAGTTACGACGGTCCATTTGACGTTCTATTTCTTGCAGGTCTTTGTTGGTAGACCTTAAGAGGTTATCGTGATTATGACACATATCCTTTTGTTTAAATAATTCTGATAGCTTCCTTGATAGGAAGGGACTCTCTTGTTATACTTTTAAATCGTTTACGGCAAACATTGTAAACTTTGACAATTAAGGTCTCCCTCTTCCGGATGGGCTAAGGGAGGACTATCGTTTTGTTATCGCCGCATCTGAATTAATTATGGTGCTGGCAATTACGGCGTTCGCTGCTACCATGGCTTCATCCTTGGGTCTGGAAATACGGAATTCTCCTGTGTTTAACCACCCAAGTTTTTTTTGTTTGTTCGTGCTGAAATTTTCGTATTCTTCCAATCTTAAATCGGCCAAGAGTTTTAATTCTTTGTCGTTAATGGTTCTCCCAGTTAATTTTTTAAAGGTATCGGCAATAGCCAAATTCGGGTCTGCATAGTTCAACATCTGATAGCCCAATACACGAGAAGCTTCCACGTACGTGGGATCGTTCATCAAGACCAATGCCTGCAAAGGCGTATTCGTTTGTTGTCGCCTTACGGAACAGAACGACCTTTCCGGTGCATCAAAAGTAGCGATTGTAGGATGGGGTACCGATCGTTTCCAAATAGTATACATGCTTCTACGATACAGTTTATCTCCCTTGTCCTCCTCATAAGCGGCACCGTTAATTTTCCATAAACCTTCCGGTTGATAGGGTTTCACACTTTTACCACCGATTTCGCGGTTGAGTAGGCCGGAGGCCACCAAGGCGTTGTTACGCATCATCTCACCGGTCAATCTTCGTGACGGACCTCGCGCCAAAAGACGATTGGCCTTATCCCTCTCGAAAAGTTCCTCGGTCGCCAAAGACGATTGACGATAGGTATTGGACATGACAAAGGTTTTGTGCAAAGCTTTAACGTTCCAACCAGACTTTATAAACTGAATGGCCAGCCAGTCTAACAGCGCGGGGTGGCTGGGGAGCTCTCCCTGATTTCCAAAATCTTCCACTGTGCGTACGATACCTGTACCGAACATATTCTTCCAGTACCTATTTACCGCAACACGTGCTGTCAATGGATTATCCTTGCTAGTTACCCATTTCGCTAGACCCAATCGGTTCTTTTCGAGACTATCGGGGAAAGGAAATATTTTGTTAGGAGTATTGGGAAAAACTTGTTCCCCATATTGGTCGTACAGACCACGTTCTAACACAAAGGTTTCTCGCGGTTCTGCCATCTCTTTCATTACCATGATCTCTTGAGTACGTTCGGCGCTATCGGCCTGTATTTCTCGTACTTTTTTCAGCTCCGCCAACGATGAATTGTACGACTTGGAAGACCTTGATAAATAGTACTCATTTAGTATAGCTTTGTCCCCATCGGTCAACTGAACCTTGGTTTTTGACAAGAGTGATTCAATGCTCTCAGGATTCGCTATTTGACTTACCTCTAAGGGTGTCAACTTAGTGTTAAATACCAAAATATCATCCACAACGGTACCCCCAATGCCTTTTCCGCGCCAACGCGCCCCAATTTGCAACCCTGGTTCTAATGCGTCTTCCCCATTGGAATACAAAAGAATTTCTTTATATAGATTGTCGACTTTGACGTTAGTTTTCAATTCTTCGCCATCCATGTAAATTTTAAGTCCGGCAGCTTTGCTGGAACCATCATAGGTCATGGTCAACTGTACCCATTTATTTTTAGGTATTTCCTTAATACTCAATTCTACAATGGAATTATCCGGCCAAATGTGGGCCAACATGACCTCCAATTTATTTTCCTTCAGCATTAAATGATAGCCCCTATAGCTATTCAATCGGGTACCGTAATTTTTGTGAAAGATGACCCCGGTTTCCAATTCTTCGGGAATTTTAACGCGAATGCCGATACTAAAAGGTTCACTGCGCCTAAAGATCCCAACAGGATTTAGATCTAACCAAGCATCCCCGTCCAATTCTAAGCCCTTGCCCGAATAGCCTTCAGCGATCTTGGCAATCTGCTTTGGGGCGAACATACGGTCCATTTTTCCTTTTTGAGATGGGTTCAGGGCATTGTTCAGGCTACCATTCTTAAAATCGAAGTTGGCGACCAGATTGCCCGGCATGGCTTTTGGGCTGATTTTTTTATAGTCTTCGGATGCGATCCAATCGTTGGATGTTTCAATTTCCGATGTCTCAACTTTAGCAACCGCTTGTTCTTTTTCAGCCACCAAACTATCGATGTAGGCAAGAAATTTTTCTTGATCAGCTGTAGGAAGCTGCAGATTGGGCACAGGCATTGACCCATCCCAAGAAATCTGCCCCGATTCGTTCACATTGTTAAAGAAGCTATACATTTCGTAATAGTTCTTTTGGGAAATAGGGTCATACTTGTGATCGTGGCATTTGGCACAGGCCATGGTCAGCCCCAAAAAAGCCTCACCAACCACATTTGCACGATCGGCAACATATTCGGCACGAAATTCCTCATCAATGATGCCTCCCTCTAAATTCTGGGGATGCAGACGATTGAAGGTCGTTGCCAAAATTTGCTCTTTTGTAGGGTTTTCCATCATATCACCGGCCAATTGCCAGCGTATGAATTCGTCATAGGGCATGTTTTCGTTGAATGCCTTTATTACCCAATCACGGTACGGGGAAACATCGCGGTAGCGGTCTACCGTATACCCATGGGTATCGGCATAACGGGAAAGATCCATCCAATCCAAAGTCATTTGCTCGGCGTATTGAGGAGTGCCCAACAAGCGATCAACTTGTTTTTCATAGGCATCCGGGGAATTATCTTTTAAAAAGGCATCGATTTCCTCTAGGGTGGGCGGCAGACCCGTAAGGTCAAAGGTCAATCTTCTTAAAAGGGTTTCTTTATCAGCGGGTACATTGGGGCCAAGTCCTTCTAGTTCTAACTTGGCCAGCACGAAATTATCGATGGGGTTGGACACTTTTTCAGGCCACTTTACTTTGGGCGGATCTTTTGGTTCAGGAGGAAGAAATGCCCAATGGTCTTTATATTCAGCGCCGTCTTCGATCCATCGAATCAATATTGCCTTTTCGTAATCGGACAACACGAGATGACTTTCGGGTTCAGGCATTACAATCTCGGGGTTATCACTCAAAATCCTTTCAACCAATACACTATTCCCGGGCTTATTGGGTACAATGGCATATTTTCCTGGGGAATTCTCAAGTTCGCCAAAGGCAAATTCAGGAAGATGTAGCTGCAAATCGGCCTTCACCTTGGCCTTATCAGGGCCATGACATATAAAACACTTGTCTGATAAAATGGGTTTTACATGTTGATTAAAGTCGATTTCCCTTGGGAGTTTTTCATAAGCAAGTTCAACCGCTTCCGGCATTTCCGGGCCACCGCAGGAAGACCATAATGCAAAGCCAAGAAAATAGAATATAAGATGTTTACCCTGCAACATGCGTTTGTATCTATTTTTTATTCTGATTAGGAAATTCCCTTTAAAGATAATTCATATCGAGTGAGCTCTGTTTCCATCCCACCAAAAAAATGGACGATAGCATATGTTTTGTAATCAATTTGTATACGACCCTGTGCCATCAAAACTTTAGTGTTAACTCTGGTTTGGCATTTAGTAATCAATTCGTTCTAACTATCGTTTTTCAACGGTATCAAAAATAATGGACAAGCCTTTTTTCTTATCGCTGACCTCTTTTACTTTATCCTTTGTAACTGCGGTTCCCGAGAGATATACCCTTTTCAATTCAGGAAGTTCTTCTAGCATAGGTAACGACCTATCGGACACCTTTGAGGCATATAAATTAAGTACTTCTAGGTGAGGCAACTCTTTAAGATGTATAATTCCTTCATCGGAAATACCTGTTTTATCAAGTTCAAGCCGGGTCAGATTTGTATAATTACCGAGGGTAGAAAGCCATGCGTTCTCCACGTTGGTTTCGGTCAATGAAAGCCAGGTAATATGATTTTTTGCAGGATCCAGGGCCGCTAGTTTCTCATTTGTCAATTCTGTTCCATGGTAAGAGATATCTAACAACGGGTTGATGGCCCCCAAGGTTTTCACGACGAACCCTTGTAGTTGTATACTATTGATGGTGGCGCTGTCCAAAGCGGAAACCTTTACCTTTTCGTACCAGGGACGAGGCTCTGTATTGAGTCCGTAACGTCGCTCCAATATAGGTTTCATATTGTCGTCTACGACGAGTTGGCTCACGGTATTTTCAAAAGATGCCCCTTGGTCGATCCACCACGCAATGGTCTTGATTTCATCATAGGTCAATACACTTCGGGTGGGCGGCATGAATTTAATATTTTCTTGGGGAAGGGTTATCCGCTTAAAAAGCTCACTTTCTTCAGAGTCTCCCGATAGGATAACGGGGCCGCCATCTCCCCCTAATTGCAGCGAATCGGGATGGCTCAAGTTTAATGCGCCCCTATTGACCTCATTTCCATGACAGCTCACGCATTTTGCGTGGAAAATGGGCCGGATCAAATCCGCAAAGACAAATACTGAATCAGGATTTGCAAATTGAACCATCAGGGCAGTATCCTTGGCGACACCGAAAAGTTGCTTTATGGGCTTTGGGGCAAATTCGGTCAAATAGGACTCGCCATGGGTTAGGTTTGCACCTTTATGCCCTTCTATCGACAGTACAATAATCATTAGGATATTAAACCCATATTGTATCGATTTTTTGAACCTATGTGGGTTTTTCTTGATCCACCAACCCAAAAATGCCAAGGGAACTAGGGTGATACCCAACCAACGATGCACAAAAATCTGATGCTCCTCATAAAGCCCGGTTTCCCCAAGATACCAACCGCATAAGCTCGCAGTTAATGCCGCGATGCCGCCAATAAACCATGAAATCGGGATAAGTGGGCTCGGTTTTTCCGTTTTTTTGAAACGTTCCCACCATTCCAAAACTATGGCCAGAAGAATGAAGCCAATAGGTAGATGCACGAATAGGGGATGAAAACGCCCGATAAAAGTGGTGAACTCCAATGCGATCATTTTATCAAAATCTATATCACGGTTTTAAAAAAGGTTTTATACAAAAAATAGCAAACATTACATTGTTGCGCTATGATCGGCATCGAATTCAAAAAAAGCACCACCTAACAATACCTTGTATTTTTGATCCATTTGCTTGGCAACTGCAACAAAATCGTTAACATCTGCCGTATTGAAGTGGAACATATCATAATGACATGGGATTACATATTTGGCATTAATAGCCTTGCCCAGGCTTACGGCTTCCTGGCAATCGAGATTGCCGGCCACTTTTCGTTTTGGATCATTGCCGTTGATGGGCAAAATAGCGACATCCACATTGAACGGTTTCAACAATTCGACCATTCCATCGAACCATAGGGTATCACCGCTATGATAAATGGCATAGTTTCCGAATTTGATCACGTAGCCCATAAATTTACAATGCCCTCTTTCATCTCTTTCCAGCGCATTGTGTTTGGCTGGGATTCCGATAAAGGTAAATCCATCAACAGTGGCCCATATTCCGTCGTTCATTCCAATAGGAAAGTCTACATCACATTGTACCCTGTTAGCCACGAATTCACGATTGGCTTCGGGAATAATAAATCGTATACCCGGATTATTTTTTAAAATGGGAATCAGGGTCTCGGCATCTAAATGATCTGTATGGTTGTGACTTGAGGTCACTACTGAAATATCATTCAATAGTTCTGGCCGAACCACCAATTCGCTCATACGAACATGAGGTTTTTCGGTCTCCGCATATTTTTTGGTCAAAGAATCAGAAAGGTAGGGGTCTAGTAATACCCGTTTGCCATTCCATTGTAAAACATACCCACTTTGCCCCAACCACCATAAACGAAAACCTTCTTTTTCAGGGAGAAAAGAATTAATCTCCGCGATCAGTGCTTCATCTTTTTTAATTGCAGGGATTAATGCGCTCATAATGATTCCCTCACTATTTTGGCCCCGGCCACCATATTGATCAATTTTTGGCGGGAAGCCCATCTGGCGGTTTGACTGAGTCCGCAATCAGGAGCTACCGATAATTTTTCAGCGGGCACATATTTTAGGCATCGGTTGATGCGTTCCACGACATCATCTTGCGTTTCTATATAGTAGTTTTTGACATCGATTATGCCGACTGCGACATTCATTTTTTCGGCAAAAGGGGCCAGCAATTCAATTTCGGCAAACTCACGATTGGCCATTTCAATGTGTATTTCATCTACATCCATATCTAAAAAGTCGGGAAGCATAGGTTTTATACTTCTATAGCCAACGGGTCTGCCTTTAAAGTTTCCAAAGCAGAGGTGTGTGCTAAGGTTGCACTTACCTTTTATGGGTTTTACCGTACGGTTAAAAATATCTACAAATCGCTTGGTGTCTGCCTTATAGGCGTAGCAGCTCATTGAAGGTTCGTCTACAGTAATTTCCGTACAACCTGCAGCTACCAAAGCCTCCAATTCACAACTGATAATCGGTAATAGCGCTTCGGTTATTTCGTAACGGTCTTTATAAGTGGCGTTGGGCAGTAACCTTCCAGAGAGGGTATAGGGTCCAGGTATGCTTGCTTTTAAAGTAGGGCCTTTCGGAGCCAAATTTTTAAGGCGTTCAAATTCTTTAACGGCCCCTAGTCCGTTGGGAGCTTCCAAAGTACCAACTATATTATTTTTACCTCTTTGGTCATGGGCCGGTGGGCCGAAAAGCCGGGTACTAGAGGTGTTGTTCTCTATTCCGTTTATAAATCCGTAGAAGGACAGATTGAAATCCAACCGCGTTTGTTCCCCATCGGTAATGACATCCAGATCAGCTGTGGTTTGATCATGAATAGCGGCGATTACGGCATCTTCAATCGCTTCCTCTATATCCGCCGCCCCAAATTTGTTTAAGTTCTGAGAAACGAATTCGAGCCAGCCAGGAAAAGGGTAGCTGCCTACAACGGTTGTTCTAATGGGTGTCTTGCTCATGCGGATATTTGTAAGTATTGGAATTTTGTAACTTCATGTCTTGAAAGCTAAAGTAACCAAAACAACTTGTATGTACAAGTAATATTGCCTACATTTCATCCTATGAAAATGGGTGGCAAAATTGCCTGAACCCCCATGAAACGAATAATGGAAAAAGTCAAGAAATACCAAACCATACAAGATTTCGTTAAAAAGAAAATACAGACGGGGGCATATCCCATTGGTAGTTATTTGCCTTCTGAAAATGAATTCTGCGCTCAGTTTAATACCACAAGAACTACCGTGCGAAAAGCGTTGGACCTGTTATTGAAAGAGGGTTTTATTCAAAAGGAACAAGGCAAGGGAAGCAAAGTCTTGGAAAGGGGAAAGTCTCTCGGCCTGTTAACGGTCAAGGGTTTTTCTGGGGCCATTGACTATGAAGTACAAACCAAGGTTACCTCGGCACCCAAGGTTACCGAATGGAATTCGGTGATCGCATTTCCGTTGACCAAAGAAGAAAAAAAATCTAAGTGCGTCTATTTTCAAAGGGTCAGGCATATTAATAACCGGCCCGTAGTGCTCGAAAATAATTGGTATTCATTAAACGAGCTGCCACTCATAGAAGCCAATGATTTTGTGGAAGGTTCTTTTTTTAAGACGTTGCGTAAGAAATATCTGATCGAAATTATGGGAGCAGATCAAGAGCTGAGATCTATACCGGCAACGCACGAGGTGGCTAAAAAGTTGAACGTAAAAGTGGGTGACCCGATCTTACATATTTCGGTCAGGTTTAGAACGAGCAAAACAGGACTAAATCTCTATGGTGATCTCTATTGCAATACTACTGAATACCCTATTCGGAATAGTTATTTTCAATAAAGTTTAGTGAAATCAGGGTTTGCCCATAGGGCTGTCGTCACATTTTAGATCCCCGACAACATATTGCAGGCCGTCCAAGAAAAACTGAAGCAATTCGGGTTGGTCCATACTTTGGGCATTGTGTGATGGCGAGGAATAAAAAACCCTTCCTTTTCCATGTCTTTTGATCCAAGAGACATAAATTATTTTTTCGGCTACTTCCTGTTTCAACCCTTCCAGTTTATCGACCTCCATATATAATAGCGGCCTGAAATCGTAGTCGAAATAGGCATTTTTGAAGAAATAGGGTTCATCAACATGGGTGAGGCCTTTTCCTTGAAACGCCTTTACCAATGGATGGTTCTTATCTACTTCTTCAACATGTATTTCCTGTTGTTTAGGGTGATAGTCAAAACTGCCCCCGGTCATCTTACTAAAGGCCATTGAATTGTTCTGTACGGTAATGGCCCCGTGCAAGATCATCAGTCCGCCCCCTTTGCTTACGTAGTCCATCATGTTGGTTTCGTATTGCGGGGCCCTTTCCTTGATTTCATCGTCAGACAAGGAAGTATTCTGCTTTAACAAATCAGAAAAAAGATCCCTGTCAGGCCCGCTAGGATTGCAATTGTTGAAAACTACGGCATCGTATTTTACTAAATTTTCTTTTTCAAAATTTTTGATGTCATATCCGATATTAATTTCAAAGACCCCAGATTTTTTACCCAATATCTTGAGCATTTCATTGTTGTGCGGAATCGTCCAGTGGTCAAATCCCGTAGCCTTTGAGAATACCAGTATTTTCTTTTTTTCAACGTTCTTGATCGTTGGTGTTGATGGGGCCATACTTTCCATTTTGGCGAGCCATGCGTCGGTAATCTCAATTTCGGGCAAACTTTGGGCAGAGATGAATCCAAATAAAAGAAATATTAAAAACGAGCTTAGTTTTCTTTGCATTGTGCTACTTTTTGTGTTATTTCGTTAACGTTCACGGAGTTGATAAAATGAAAGAGCATAGATTCAAATGTAATTTTATTTTATCAAAAAAAAAGATTGCGGGCAACAAATTTCAACTATTTAGCGACTAAAATTTTTATTAGTAAGTCGGTATGTGTTTATTGTTTATCATTTGCTGTACTTGGAATTTATAGGATGTTCGGAAAGAAGTAGCGGCGATTAAAAAAGTTATTTTAAACCAAAAACTCAGATTATGCAGCGAAGAAAGTTTATCAACAGCACGGCCTTGGGTACGGCGGCCTTGGTGGGGTTTCCCAGTATTGTTCCTGCCCACGTTTTGGGGAAAGATGCACCCAGCAATAAAATCAATATTGGTCAGATCGGTTGCGGGCGAATTGCTAGAGATCACGATGTACATGATACGATTCGTTTCGATGATGCGCGGTATATTGCGGTTTGCGATGTAGATTCCAAACGAGCCGCAAATGCAAAAGTTTGGGTCGATAGTTTTTACAAGGGAAAGACAGGCAAGGAAAAATATATGGATGCCAAGGTCTATAGTGACTACCGCGAATTATTGTTAAACAAAGATATCGATGCGGTGGTTGTCAGTACGCCCGATCATTGGCATTCACAACCCGCGATGGAAGCCGCTTTAGCCGGTAAGGATGTTTATCTTCAAAAACCAACCTCGTTGACCGTAAGAGAGGGACAACAACTTAGGGACGTAGTAAAACAGAAAGGAGTGATCTTACAGGTGGGTACACAACAAAGGGCAATGCCCCAGTTTCGCGTTGCCGCTGAGTTGGTAAGAAATGGGAGAATCGGTAAGATTCATACCGTGAAAATCGGACTTCCGGGCGACCCTGGAGGGCCAGCAGTTACCCCAATGCCCGTGCCAAGTAATTTGAATTATGAAATGTGGTTGGGTTCTACCCCTGAACTTCCTTATAATGAGATCGGGGTACATCCACAAAACGATTATAGTAGACCGGGTTGGCTCAGGCACCGCAATTATGGCGCGGGAATGATTACCGGTTGGGGGCAACATCACTATGATTCGGCTGCATGGGGAATGGACACCGAGCTTACAGGCCCTATTTCGGTAGAGGCTTTGTCAGAGTTTCCGAAGTCGGGCTTTTGGAACGTCCACGGGGATTTTTTCGTAAAACATGAATACGACAACGGAATTACTGTATATACTAGTGGCGGCTATACCAATGGCATCCGATATGAAGGTACCGATGGTTGGATCTTTGTTTCTCGTGGTGATTATCAAGCTTCGGCCTCTGATCCTGTCGATCAAGAAAAAAGTGCGCAGGCGTTGAATGCTTCCGATATAAAATTATTAACCTCGGTAATCGGTGCAAATGAAATACATCTCGAAAAAATAGAAGATCAGCATGGCAATTGGTTGGAGTGTATAAAAACTCGAAAACAGCCAATTTCTCCCATTGAAAAAGGGCATAAAGCCTGCGCGATCTGCTTGATCAGTGATATCGCCATGCAGTTTGATAGAAAACTCGATTGGGACCCAGAAAATGAGGTCTTTATAAATGATAATGAAGCGAACGCCATGTTACATAGGGCACAGCGAAAACCATATGGAACGGATTATGTAGCCCCCAAGCCCTCAAAGGGGGAATAACAATAGTAGCCTTTGAACCATGGGTGGTTTCAAGTTGCTGTATTGGGTAACAAAATTAAGTAGTCAGTTGTTTTATTACATCTTTAGAAATAGCGAAAATGAATATAAAAAAGTAGTTCCTTCCCTTGCTAGGGGAAGAAATCTTTAAGTTAATAATTGATCAGATTCAAATGAATTACAAATTTATCCTTCTCATACTTATACTCTGTTTTTCATGTGCAGAAAAAAAAGAATCTAAGAATACAGTAGCAGAAAAACCCATGGATAAGGTTAAACTAATGACATTGGATCCCGGTCATTTTCATGCCGCATTGGTGCAAAAGACTATGTATAATCAAGTCGATTCCACCATTTATGTGTTTGCGCCAGAGGGGCCAGAAGTGCAAGATTTTTTGAGTAAGATCGAGGGGTATAATTCCAGGGAAGAATCGCCAACAAGTTGGAAGGTGGAGAAGTATTTGGGCAGTAACTACTTAGAGAAAATGATCAGTGATAGACCCGGAAACGTGATGGTGGTCGCAGGTAAGAACTCAAAAAAAATAGATTACATCCTAGCAGCGGTAAAAGCAGGGCTGAACGTGTATGCCGACAAGCCTTTGGTAATAAATATAGCAGGTTTTGAAAAATTGAAAGAGGCTTTCAAAATAGCCAAACAGAACAATGTAATGATCTACGACATCATGACCGAACGGTTTGAATCGACGACCCTATTACAGAAATTACTTTCTACCGATGCCGATGTTTTTGGTGAACTCGTTGAGGGTAGTGCCAGCAAACCGGCTATAAGTAAAGAAAGCGTGCATCATTTTTTCAAGTATGTTTCAGGACAGCCCTTGGTGCGCCCTGCTTGGTTTTTTGATGTGAACGAAGAAGGTGAAGGCATTGTAGATGTCACCACTCATTTAGTCGATTTGGTGCAATGGGAAGCCTTCCCTGATGAGGTGATAGATTCGACTGATATTGAAATGATCAGTGCAAAACGATGGCCGACCGTATTGACCAAAGACGAGTTTCAAAAGGTAACGGGTCTCCAATCTTTTCCTGAATATTTGCAAAAAGATATCTTGGATGGAAAGTTGCAAGTCTATAGCAATGGTGAAATGAACTATAAGATTAAGGGCAAACATGCCAAGGTTTCCGTGATTTGGAACTATGTAGCCCCCGAAGGCACTGGCGATACGCATTACAGTATTATGCGGGGCACAAAAAGCAATTTGGTGATCAAACAAGGTGCAGATGAGAATTTTAAACCTGTGTTGTATATCGAGACTTTTAATGATGATAATTTTGAGGTTCGATTAATTAAAGCACTTGAAACTTTGGTCGCAAAAAGTTTTCCGGGCACCACGGCAGAAAAAATAGCGGCTGGGCAATGGCGGGTCGATCTCCCCGACGCTTTCAAAATCGGTCACGAAGCCCATTTTGCCCAGGTAACCCAGAATTACTTACGGTATTTAGAAGATGGAAAATTACCCGATTGGGAAGTCCCGAACATGATAACCAAGTATTTCACGACTACCCAAGCACTGAAGTCGGCCTCGAACTAATGGGTTGGAATCTTAATCTTGGGTTTAAATTATAGTTGATCAACAAGGTACTAGTTTAATAAATTTATATGGTGATAAACATAAAGTTGAAACGTTCGTTAACTTTAACGGTCTTGGTAGTCTTGGTATTTATGTTCTATTCGTGTAATACCAAGCAAGATCAAAAAATCTTGTTTTTTGCCCATTCGTTGCCCATAACGCACCCGGTTCATAAAGGCATACTTGAAATGCAAAGATCATTGAACGAAAAATCTGGAGGCAAATTGCAGATAAAAATTTTCCCCGATGGGCAATTGGGTACCGAGCGTGAAGTATTGGAACTGCTTCAAATCGGCAGTATCGCCCTGACCAAAGTGAGCGCTGCCAACATGTCTAATTTCGCGCCTGAATATGGAGTTTTGGGGGTGCCCTATCTTTTTAGGGACAGTGAGCATCTCTTCGATGTACTGGAAAGTGAAATAGGTGAGGGCATCTTGGAGGGTGGCACGGAATACCTGTTACGCGGACTCTGTTTTTACGATGCCGGAAGTAGAAGTTTTTACACTGCTAAAAGCCAAGTGGAAACCCCCGAAGATTTAGAAGGACTTAAAATCAGGGTAATGAGCGATCAAATGTCGGTCAATATGGTCAATGCCCTTGGGGCATCGGCCACCCCTATGGCCTATGGAGAACTGTATACCGCCTTGCAACAAAGAGTGGTCGATGGTGCAGAGAATAACATTCCTTCTTTTGTGACCTCCAACCATTATGAAGTCTGTAAATATTATTCCTACGACGAGCACAGCCTTATACCCGATGTTGTGGTAATTGGGACAAAATATTGGAATACCTTGAACGACGAAGAAAAACAGTGGCTGCAATCGGCTGCCGACGAAAGTGTACAAAAACAAAAACGCTACTGGCAAGAAACCATCGAGGAAAACATGAAAGTGCTTGAAAAAGCGAACGTGCAGTTCTTTCATCCTGATAAGTCTTTGTTTTATAAAAAGGCGAAAATTGTACTCGACGAGTTTGTAAAAGATCCAAAAATGAAAGAATTGGTAGATCAAATCAAAAGTAAATAATGGAAAAACTGTATAATACATTGAACAAGGTCATTGAGACACTTTTGGTGATCATTTTTGGACTATTGGTGCTTGATGTGGTCTGGCAGGTAGTCTCGCGTTACGTTGTAGGGCGGTCAAGTTCCTTTACGGAAGAATTTGCCCGTTTTGCCCTTATATGGATGACCGTTTTAGGGGCCGCCTATATCAATGGTCAAAAAGAAGGGCATTTGTCTATGGACTTTCTTCTCGCCAAGCTTCCACTTAATAAACAGAAAAGAAGACATCAGATCATACAGATAATTATGGCGGTGTTTGCCTTGGTGGTTATGATCATAGGCGGTGGAAATTTAGTATATACCACCTTAACATTGGGCCAGATTTCACCTGCGTTGAACGTGCCTTTGGGTTTTGTTTATGCCATAGTGCCGATTAGCGGGGCCATGATCATCTTTTTTTCCATTTATCATTACCAAAGAACTTTTAAAAGCACCTAAATGAGTATTGAGACGATAAGTATTCTTGTTTTGTTCGTTAGTTTTTTTGGCCTTTTGGCCTATGGTGTTCCGGTGGCATATTCCATCGGTATTGCGTCTACGCTGACCTTGGTATTGAATATTGCCTTTACGCCTTCGGTAACCACCATAAGTCAACGTATGACAACAGGAATCGATAATTTTGCGCTTTTGGCCATCCCATTTTTTATTTTGGCGGGTGAGATCATGAACCGCGGCGGTATCGCCGATAGGCTCATAGCGTTTGCAAAATCATTGATTGGCAGTTTTCCAGGGGGTTTGGCCTTCGTCAACATTATTTCTGCCATGTTGTTCGGTGCAATTTCTGGGTCGGCCATTGCAGCGGCCTCGGCCATTGGCAGTACCTTGACCGAGAAAATGGTTGCTGAAGGGTACCCGCGAGAGTATTGCGCTTCAGTAAACATCACCTCTTCCACTACTGGCCTTTTGATTCCGCCCAGCAATGTACTGATCATTTTTGCACTTGCCAGTGGGGGTACGGCTTCGGTTGCGGCCCTCTTTATTGCAGGCTATATTCCAGGTATTTTGGTCGGTTTGGCCCTGATGGTCATGGTCTATATTTATGCCATTAGAAAAGGCCTGCCACGTGGTGAACGTGTTGGTTTTAAAAAACTTTTCAATGATTTTAAACGAGCGACACTCAGTCTAACCCTATTGGTTATTGTGGTCGGTGGAATCGTTGGTGGGGTGTTTACGGCCACTGAAGCTGCGGCCATTGCGGTGGTATATGCCGTTTTACTAGGCTTTTACAATAAGAAATTGAAATTCAACGATTTTAAGCCTATTTTATTAAAAAGTGCTAAAACTACCGCCATCGTTATGTTTCTGATCTCGACCTCTATGGCGATGTCTTGGTTGTTTTCTTTTGAATCCATTCCACAGAACCTTACCGGCTTTTTGTTAGAATCGGTGAAGAACCCTTTATTGGTGCTGCTTTTTATAAACATAACCTTGTTGATCGTCGGTACTTTTATGGATATGACCCCTGCGGTACTTATTTTTACCCCTATCTTTTTACCAGTAGTAATGGCCTTGGGAATGCATCCCGTACAATTTGGAATGATCATCGTTTTGAATTTGTGTATCGGGGTGTGTACCCCACCGGTCGGAACTTTGTTATTTGTAGGAAGCGGCGTGGCCAATGTGCCCGTGACCAAAGTCATAAAACCGCTGTTGCCCTTGTTGGGAGTCATGGTTCTGGTACTGATGTTATTGACCTATATTCCTGACCTTTCGTTATGGCTTCCCCGAATATTCGGACTAATCGATTAACAGCCTTTATAGAATTAGAAAAGCCTATTAATGGGCTTATATAGCAACCTAGCTTATGAAAAACGGATTTTTTTTTATCAACGATGATTTTTTGTTGCAAACTGAATTTGCAAAAGTGTTATACCATGAGTACGCCAAAGGCTTGCCCATTATTGATTACCACAATCATTTAGTGCCGAAGCAAATTGCCGACAACCATGTTTTCTCGTCCATTTCTGAGGCCTGGCTGGCCGGTGATCACTACAAATGGCGGGCGATGCGCACCTTGGGCATCGATGAAAAATTTATTACAGGAAAAGCATCGGACAGTGACAAATTCAACAAGTGGGCCTCTGTGGTGCCCTATACCGTGAGAAACCCTTTGTACCATTGGACACATTTAGAGCTACTGCGTTATTTTGGGGTGAACGCGTTGCTGAATGCCGATAATTCTGAAGCCATTTACCGCAGAACAACCGAAAAACTACAAAAAAAGAGCCATACCGCTGTTGGACTTTTGCAGCAGCAAAATGTTGAATCGCTCTGTACTACCGATGAGCCCCATGATACCTTAGAGCATCATAAGCGAATTGCGGAACAAGGTATTTTCCCAAAAGTATATCCTGCCTTCCGGCCAGATAAGGCCTTTGCCATAGAAACAGGTGCCTCGTATATTTCTTATTTAGAAATTTTAGGGGATGCCGAAAATACCAGTATTAAAACCTATGCCGACCTGTTGCATGTCTTGGAAAAAAGAATGGACTTTTTTCACCAACGGGGTTGTAGATTATCAGACCATGGTCTAGAGCAGTTATATCACTTTGAGGAAGGCGTTTACGATAGCGAAACAATTTTTGCGAACGTAAAAAATAGGAAAGTTATCACTACGGAAGAAACGCATTATTTTAAATCGAGAATTTTGCTTTTTCTGAGCAAAAACTATCATAAAAGGGGCTGGGGGCAACAGTTTCATTTAGGGGCGATTCGAAATAACAACAAGCGGCTTCTTACAAGTTTGGGTCCCGACACTGGTTTTGATTCTATTGGAGATTTTTCTCAGGCCAGGGCCCTAAGCGGATTTTTAAACGAGTTGGACGCTACCGATCAATTGACCAAAACGATCGTTTATAATCTGAACCCTTCAGACAATGAGGTATTCGCGACAATGATGGGGAATTTCAACGATGGCACCATTAGGGGCAAAATGCAATTCGGTTCGGGTTGGTGGTATTTAGACCAAAAAGATGGCATGGAGCGCCAAATGAACACCCTTTCTAGCATGGGCATTCTCAGCACCTTTGTGGGAATGTTGACCGATTCAAGAAGCTTTCTGTCTTTTCCCCGACATGAATATTTTAGACGGATCTTGTGTAACCTGATCGGCAATGATGTAAAAAACGGCGAGTTGCCGAACGATGAAAAACTATTGGGCAAGATCGTTGGCGATATCTCCTACTACAATGCGAAAAACTATTTTGATTTTGCCCGATAATCGAGATGTAAATGCTCCGAGGCTTGCCTCTATATCAAACTGTTTTTTTTTCTTGAAAAGCTTCGCGGGCTTAGCTCGAGGTAGTTTGCACGTAAATAACGTCTTAGTAATTCACTTTTGGCCCCCTACATTTTCATAGAGCTTGGCCATCAAATGGGCATGTTCGTCGTAAGCCGATTCAAATAAATCTACCGCTTTTTGTTCGCCAACAATTTTGCCGCTGCTCAACACTTTGGGCGATTTTCCATTTTTGAGCAGAATATTAGCAATTTCGGCCTTTAGACAATTTATCAACAAAACGCCACCCAAAGTAGAGCCTGGCGAAACAGGAGTGTCAAGGCCATCCAGATAGATCATGGCATCACCTAGTGGGGCACCGGTATCCAAAACAAAATCTGCAAAATCCGTTAGTTTTTTACCATCTTCTTTTTTAGAGGTGCTTCCTTCCAAATGAAGTTTACTTACCAAGGCTACTACTTTTATATTGCGTTTTTTAAATTCTTCCGCCATTTCAATAGGGACTACATTGCATCCACTTGAAGAAATGATCAATGCAGTATCTTGAGGGGTCGTGTCAAAATTTCGAAGGATGCGCTGGGCCAACCCGGGAACGTTTTCCAAAAACATGGCCTGTCGCTGTCCATTGGCACCGACTACCAGATTATGAAAGGAAAGGGATAATTCTACTATGGGATTAAACCCTGGAAAAGAGCCATAACGCGGCCACATTTCTTCCACCATCATACGGCTATGGCCCGATCCAAAAAGATGTACCATACGGCCATCTAAAATCGATTTGGCAAATAATTGGGCTACTGTTTTTATGGTGGCTTCCTGTTTTTCTACCGTTGAAATAATTTCTAGGCCCTTTTGTAAATATTGTTTTGTCAAGCTCATGTACTACATTTTTGATTTTGCAAAGTAGGCCGCGCCAATAGCACCGGCATAACTTCCGTGTTTTGCTTCTACTATTTTTATTTGTGCTGTCCCTGGCCGCCATTCGTAATCGGCCATAAAACTTTTCAGGGGTTCCATGAGCGATTCTTTGGTGCCTGCGGTAATACCGCCTCCAAGCACGATGATTTCTGGCGATAATATATTGGTCAAAGAAGCCAAAGCGACTGCTAATTTTTTTACTGATTCCAACCAATACCCCGAAGCTTTGGCAATTCCTTTTTTATGCGCCTCTAATAGCTCTCGTGTGCTTTTATAGTGTCCTTCGGTTCTTTCGGCAACTGAAAAATTACCGATGGCATGTTCCAAACTGCCCGGCATATTGGTCATGGTCGAAGGTCCTTTGTAATCGACCGTCATATGGCCGACATGACCGGCACGTTGTAAATTACCTTGATATATTTTACCATGGATGATGATGCCGCCGCCAACTCCAGTTCCTAAAGTCAATAGTAACATATTTTGAATCTCATTAGCCCGATAAAACGATTCATATTCCGCCAAACAGGCCGAGTGCCCATCGTTGATGACCTTTATTTCGCGTTCGAGCGCATCGGACCAATTAAAACTTTCAATACCCTGCAAACGTACAGGCATGTGTAGCGTCATTTTGTTCTCTGAATCTACGAGGCCAGGGGCTGAAATTCCGCAGCATAGGCTCTCCTTTTTTCCTTGAGCATATTTTGCCGTTTTTTCATCAATAATTGCAATTATTTTCTTCTTCCAAAGCTCGACTTCCCCACTTCCGTCTTCCGTAGGTATTTCCTGTTGTTCCAAGATGTCGTTATTACCGTTGAGGATGACCGTTTTTATTTTTGTTCCCCCGATGTCGATGCCTAGGTAGTTCACTTGTTTAATTTGTACTTCGTTTTGATTGAAAATTCTTGCTTGCGAAAGCACCCCTCTGCCCCCTCAAGGCGTGAATCCCAAGATTTAATTTAGAACAGATAACATTCCGTTTATCATACATCTAACTAATCGGATATTGTCCCTCACTGATACTCCACCCCCCATCAACGGCTAATACCTGTCCAGTAATAAATTTAGAGTCTGGATGTAAGAGCATCAACACTGCATTATTAATATCTTCAGGAGCGCCAGGTCGGCCACCGTCTAAAGGTTGTTTTGTTTTTAGGAAGGATAAAATTTCCTCATCCTCCGCCGCCCGTTTGGCCATAGGTGTAATAAATAGGCTGGGCGTAATCACATTTACACGAATGTTGTGCGGCGCATAATAGGAAGCAATGGATTTTGAAAAACCGATGATGGCCGATTTGGCAGCAGCGTAAGCATGGGTCGTAAAATACTTAGGGGAAGGGGAGTAGCCAAGTACAGAACCCATGTTCAATATTGCTCCTTCTTTTTTATGGTCAAGAAAATACTGTACCATGGCTTGGTTCGATAACATCACGGACGTTAGGTTAAGCTCCATAGTTTTGTTCCATCCTTCCAAGGTGAGTTGGTCTAAAGGGCCATCGCCCCATTTTCTACCACTGCCCCCAGCAACGTGAAACAGCCCCGTAATAGCGCCAAAAGCTTCATGGGCCATTTTAATGGCCGTTTTTATAGTTTCTGTATGAGTGGCATCTCCCTTTAAGGCCAAGGCATTTTTGCCCAATGTGGTTTCGGCCGTTTTGCAGCTATCAGCATTTCGCCCGACAACAAGCACATTGGCTCCGTTATCTTTAAGCGCCATGGCCGAGGCAAGTCCCATTCCGGTGGTGCCCCCCATGATAATATATGTGGTGTTTTTAAAATTCATAGTTTTTAATATGCCCAAACTTTGTTGGTCTTGTGATAAGGAATCGGGGTTTCGGTGCTTGGAATTTTATGCTTTAAACCATAGTTACTTTTTGTGTAACCTCACCTGTTTTTTTGTTTTTTAAAATCAATTTCACGTCGCCATTCGGTAAGATTTCTTCTTTGATGAGATAATGATCTTCATCGTATGAATTCCAATTTTTCAGATGATCATCGGGGGCATCGCCGCGCCAGTCTTCTAAAAGTATAGGCTCCCAAGTTTTGCTTTCTGCCGATTTAAAAGCGGCATCTAAAATGGCATTGACCACATAGCCGTCATAAAAGGTTTCTAAAGGGTCACGATTTTCTTCGATGGCCGTGAACATATCGGTAAACATATGTGGGTAGCCCAGTTCATGTGCCTCATCACCCACGGGAAACAACCAGCCCGTGCTTGATTCGGCCTTTTCGGCCACATAGCCATCGCCACCTTTTCCAGTGGTGAACATTTCGAAACCTGTTCTTAAAAAGCTGTTGACCCATATGGTGCCTTCGGTGCCCATGACCTCATCACGTAGGTCCATTCCGCCTCTAAAAGTCCAGCTGACTTCAAACTGACCGATGGCCCCATTGGCATATTTCACTAAGCCAATAGCATGGTCTTCGGCATCGATCGGGTGTACTTGGGTATCGGCCCAGCACATGACTTCGATAGGTTTTATATTTTTCCCTATGAAATTCCTGCTAATTTCTACGCAATGGCATCCTAGGTCGATAATGGCGCCACCCCCTGATTTTTCCTTGTCCCAGAACCAATCGCTATGCGGGCCAGGGTGGGTCTCGCGCGACTTGGCCCATAAAACGCGACCGATATCGCCACGCTTTACACTTTCCATCGATTTTAAAAATTTTGGGGTATAGCAAAGATCTTCCAGATAACCGCCAAAAATTCCGGCCTTCTCAACGGCATCCAACATACGTTTGGCCTCTTCAGCCGTTCGGCCCAAGGGTTTGGTGCATATGACATGTTTTTTAGCCTTGGCACAGGCCAAGACAGCAGGTTCGTGCAGATGGTTGGGCAACGAAATCAATACCACATCTACCTCAGGATGGTTAATAGCGTCCTCCATTGAGGTGCTATAATGCTCAAGGCCATAGTCTTTGGCGAAGCGTTTGGCATTTTCTTCATTTCTTGAGTAGACCATGGTGACACGATCTACTCTTCTTTGGGCATGTAGGGATTCGGCATAAAAGCGGGCAATAAACCCAGAGCCGAGCATGGCGATTTTCATGGCTTTAGTTTTAATTAGACAATAGCGAAAAGAATAAAGAGGATAGACAAAAGACTAAAGATTATAGACTTTTTCTACTCTATTTTCTCATCTCCTTCCTCTTTCTTCATTGCTCTTTCATCTTTTTTGGCATCTCTCTTCTCCATATTCTATTTTCTACCTTCGATTCTCTCCACGTTCTTACATAAAAAGTGTGAAAATCATAGAGTTCAAGCTGTCTAAGGGCACTTCTTATGAAAGTACGAAAAAGTAAATATATAGAAACAAACTTGTACGTACAAGACAAATAATTAATGATTAAATTCATCATTTTATGTCATTTTTCGAACGGTATTGAAAAACTTTGACATTGTACAAAAGTCAGGATCATTTTTTAAAGCATTTTTGGGTATTTCTTTTTACTTTTCAAGACAGAAATGAAATTGAGAATCCACATTTACTCTTAATAAGGCGCTTTATGAAATTCAACCTTTTAACTAAAAATGCAATTGTAACCGGTGGGGGTAGTGGTATCGGTAAAGCCATAGCAGTGGCGCTTGCCGAACACGGGGCCATAGTGCATATTTTAGAGCTAAAAAAAGAATCGGCCGATCAAACGGTTTCTGAAATAGCGAAGCTCGGAGGCAGGGCGACCGCTTATGCCTGCGATGTGGCAAACCAAGATCAAGTGAAAGCGGTAATTTCAGGTATCGCAAAGGACTTCCCCCTAGATATTTTGATCAATAATGCGGGTATCGCCCATATTGGCACCGTCGAGAATACCCAAGAGACAGATTTTGATAGGGTTTTTAATGTGAACGTTAAAGGGGTCTATAACTGTATTCATGCGGCCGTTCCGTTTATGAAGGAAAACGGCGGGTCGATCATTAATATGGCCTCTGTCGCCGCATCGGTAGGTATCACCGATCGTTTTGCCTATTCGGTTTCAAAAGGGGCGGTACTTACGATGACCTATTCGGTCGCAAAAGATTGTATCGGTTATGGTATTCGGTGCAATAGTATTTCACCTGGAAGGGTGCATACTCCGTTTGTGGATGGATTTATCAGTAAAAACTATCCAGGGAAGGAAAAAGAAATGTTCGAGAAATTGGCAAAGACCCAACCCATTGGAAGAATGGGAACCCCCGAAGAAATCGGAAATTTGGCCCTATATTTATGTTCGGACGAAGCTTCGTTCATTACAGGCAGTGATTTTCCTATTGATGGCGGATTTGTAAAATTAAATACATAATAAAATGAAATTAATACGATTTGGAAACATCGGTAGCGAAAAACCGGGAGTTCTATTAACAGATGGTACAAGAATAGACGTCTCAGCTTTCGGGGAAGATTACAACGAACATTTTTTTGGCACCGGAGGTATAGAAAGATTGGCAAAATGGCTTCAGGCCAATGAATCGTCATGTCCTAAAGTTTCAGATGCTACCCGTTTGGGTCCGCCTTTGACACGGCCATCAAAAATAGTATGTGTGGGCCTGAACTACGCCCAACATGCCAAAGAAGCCGGCATGAAAGTGCCAGGTGAACCCGTGTTGTTCTTTAAAGCGACATCGGCCAGTGTGGGGCCGAAC
>JBATIN010000259.1:0-3254 GCA_049667765.1 Flavobacteriaceae bacterium | reverse complement strand
ATGATTACCTCCTCAGAGGGTTTTCATCCCGAACAAACCGTTTTCTTGATTAAACTGGCCGAAAAAAGATTTAATGACTTTTTAGAAAAGCCCTATTTAAAAGGGGTTACCGTTACTCCGATTATCAAGCACTATAAAGTGTTCAGCGAAGTGAACGAAGTAGCACTTGAGCACAAGGCAGAATTGATCGTAATTGGGTCTCATGGCGCTGACGGACTAAAAGAAATTTTCGTTGGATCGAACGCCGAGAAAGTGGTTCGGAATGCAGACATCCCTGTTTTGGTGATCAAGAACGAGATCAACGATTTTAAAGTGGACCGGTTCGTATTTGCATCGGACTTTAAAGTAGAAAATCTGGCGGCCTTCGAAAAGGCCAAAGCTTTTGCAAAATTACTTAAGGCAGAATTAGATTTGGTTTATATCAATACCCCTGGCGACAGTTTCTTGAGCACAAAAGATGTTTATGAGCAAATTAATCTGTTTCTGGCAAAGGCAAATATTGGTCTTGAAGTCGATATCTACAATGATTATAGTATAGAAAGGGGTATAATTAACTATTGTGAGGCAAGTGGTGCCGATGCCATAGGTATACCAACTCATGGTAGAAAAGGCCTGTCGCATTTCTTTATGGGCAGTATTGGCGAAGATGTTGCCAATCATTCTAAGATTCCGGTGGTGACTTTTAAGATTTGATACACAAAAGTTAAAAAATTTGCTATTTTTTTAGCATGGGAAACAGCTTTTTGATTTCATCGTCAGAAGGCTGTTTGCCATATTCACAGATTTCAAAAACTTCGATATGTTGTATTGAGGAAGCTTTTTCTCCATACCATTTTTTAAGGCTTTTCAAAGTAGCTTCATTGGGCGGCGAAGAACGCCAATTGGTCAAGAACTGCAATCTTTCCTTTTCATCTGTAGGTATGTTGTCTAGATTACCCATGGTCCATGGCAACCATTCGAAAAACTGCGATACATGGGCTGACATGGCATAAATCTTTTGGTCAAAGACTTCGTCTATGTTTACCGCGATGTCCGGTTCAAAAGGACTTGGTTTTTGAAATCCATCCTCTGAATAAAGAAAGACGGGATTTTTTTTCAATGGGGGAACATCGGGTGCCACATTGGGCACAATCACCATAAATGCGGCATCTTGAACCAACACGCCAGTATAGCGATGGTCAGGATGATAATCATTGGTACGTGGAGCAATTACGATATCGGCGTTCCATTTTCGTATTTCACGAATGACTTTTAAACGGTTTTCTAAGGTAGGCATCAATTCGCCATCATGATTGTCAAGTACGGTATATTCTACTCCAAAACGTTTGCCGGCCTCTTTTGCTTCGGCAATTCTTATTTTAGCTAACTCGCCTCCACCTTTATTTTGATGCCCCGCATCGCCATTGGTCAAAGAAACGAATTTTACGTTATGACCCATTTTTGCAAATAGTATTGCTGTGCCACCCGCATCAATATCACAGTCATCGGGATGGGCTCCGAAAACAATGACGTTTATTTTTTGCTCCTGATTTTCCACCTGCGAAAAAACGGAACCAAAAAAACAGATTAGTAAAAATGATGTTAGATATTTGCTCATGACTTCGGTATTTTAGACTAATTTCATGGTTTGTGGATCCCAATTCAACATTTTTTTCTGAAAGTAACTTTCGTTGGCCAACAAGGCCGCCCCGGCCGCCCTTAATCCAAATGAAGGGTCTTGAATCACTTTATAATTTCCTCTAATGGCCTGTATAAAATTATGGGTATGGTCGTAATGCGAGCCTTGATAGCCTTCTGGAGCCTCAAAAATGATTTCGCCCAATTTTAAAAGTGATTCCCTATTTTCAATTTCTTTTTTTGCATACTCGTCACGAATTTTTTCTTGAGTAATTTCCGGAAAAGAGATCATGGAATAGCTTCCCGGGCCTGAACCAATTTTTTTACGGATCAATTTTACAGAATCGGTACCAACCTCCAAGGCACCTTCCGTTCCCACTAGCCGAAAACCATGTCCGCCACCAGCCCCATCAATAAAATTTACCCGCAACGATGCGTTAAAAGCGGGATGTGTCTGTGTCTTGGGATAATCGTATAATCCGATGGCGATATCGGGTACGTCGCGGCCATCTTTCCAATATCGGAGTCCACCTGCGGCCATGGCCCTTGTCGGTCCTACTGAATCGATAATATAGTGCAATGAAGAAAAGGCGTGAACGAACATATCACCAGGTACGCCGGTACCATAGTCTTGATAATTACGCCATCTAAAAAAACGGGTAGGGTCGTAAGGTACTTTTGGAGCGTTCCCTAAAAATGTATCGAAATCAACCGTGTCCGGACTTGCATCAGGAGGAATAGGGTATTGCCAGGCACCTTCCGAAGAATACCTGTCGCTTTGAAAATCAAAAAGTACGAGTTCACCGATGGCTCCGTCCTTCTATAACATTTTGGCCTTTTCATTGCCCAACGATGACATGCCGTTACTCCCTATTTGGCAGATCATGCCTGTTTCTTTTTGGGTGTTGATGATGTCTTGGCCTTCTTCGAATTTTTGGACCATTGGTTTTTCGCAGTATACATGTTTACCTGCTTTCATGGCATCGACCGTGATTTTTCGATGCCAATGATCTGGGGTGGCAACAATGACTGCATCGATATCTTTTCTGTCTATAAGTTGGCGATAATCCCTGGTAACGAAAATATCATTTCCCCAAAGTTCTTTGGCGCGATCCAACCGACCCATATAAAGATCACAGGCCGCTATCAGTTTAACCCCCTTGGTTTTTAGTGCGGCCTTGGTATCGTATATGCCTTGGATACCCGTACCGATAAGCCCAATATTGATTTGGTCATTGGACGAAAATGTTTCGGAGGCGTATTGTCTTTGCATCAGAACTTTTTCGCCTTTTGAGGCGGTAAGTATAAAAGGAGCCGAAGTCATTGCGGCCGACCCAAGTGCGGCTTTTTTCAGGAAAAACCTACGTGAAGTATCTATTTTCATGCGAAAGGATTTTGCTATCTAATGGATTAGAGTTGTCAATTTACGTTATTCTCAGGAAAACATGAATTGACTTTTTCGAAAATGCCGAAAAATAATTTTGCCTTCCATACTGACATTTGTCATGTTTTTCAATTCGGAAATCTCTTTATATTTGCACCCATGAAGTCATATTTCATCCTTTTAGTCGCCCTTACCATGCTGGTCAAGCCGCTATGGCCGATTGCGGAGTATGTGATGAATTATGACTATATAG
>JBATIN010000258.1:0-2235 GCA_049667765.1 Flavobacteriaceae bacterium | reverse complement strand
TTATAGACTTGAACAGAATAGAGGTCGGTACCAATAGTGTTTTTAAGTGCAGCTCTATCAACAATAAAGCTTCGCCAGAGTTCGGTAGTTTTGTTGTTGGTCAAAGACATTCTGATAGACTTGCCGATTAAAGTTTTTTTAGGAAGCGTTTCGATCCTGGGCTCCATGTTATTCTATTTCGAAATTTGTTTTTTCCGTCGACCCGTTGCCTTCAATCTCCACAAAGTATTTCCCTTTTGGTAAATAGGTCTTCCCGTCCTTGGCTTCCTTGAGTTCGGTTTTGTACTTCTTTTGATAGGCGGACTTACCCGAGTCTGAAAAGGCGACATCGTATGACAATATATTAAAACCCTTATCCGCCACTATTTCAGTAGCGCTCACTTCAACGCCATCAAAAGTTTTAATGGTTGCCACGAAGGTGTTAGCATCCGAAGAATAAAAAACAAGGTCTAGCCCTGGTGTGCTCGCTTCTCTCCAACTGCTCCTTGCGCTTCCCCAACGTTCTGAATGTTTCATAGTCTTCAATGCAAAGACATGAAGATTTTTATCCATAATTTCAGGACTCATTTGCTGCAGGGTCGAAATGTCTGCCTTATAGATGCTACGGCCATGACTGCCAACTAATAGGTGTTTGGCTTTGGACTGAATGACAAGATCGTGGATGGCCACATTGGGCAAGCCGTTTTGAAAGACTTCCCAAGACTGTCCGCGGTTAAACGAGACGTATAAACCATTGTCAGTGCCAGTGAACAGAAGATTTTCATTTTCAGGATCTTCAATGATTACATTTACGGGCGAGTCGGGAATTCCTGTCCCAATATCCTTCCAAGTTTTGCCATAATCATCACTGGTGTATAAATAGGTGGAAAAATCATCCCATCGATATCCGCTCAAGGCAACGTACACCCTTTCTTTTGTGTGTTGCGAAGCTAACACCTGGCTAACCCATATATCTGTGGGGAAAGATTCTGAAATAACGGTCCAACTACTGCCGCCATTGGTAGTCACTTGAACTAAACCATCGTCACTGCCCGTGTAGATCAACCCGAACTGAAACGGCGACTCTGAAATGGAGGTCAATGTACCGTAAGAGACATTCCCTTTTTTGCCGCCAAGGGTAAGATCTGGCGAAATGGCTTCCCAATCATCGCCTTGGTTCATTGAGCGAAGTAATTGGTTTACACCCATATACAAAATATCCTGATTGTGCGAAGATAACAGAATAGGGGTCTCCCAATTAAAGCGGTAGGCTGGCGTACCCAAATCGTTTTTTGGCTGTATGTACTTTCGTTTATCGTTTTGCAGGTCTAACCGATAATAGTATCCGAATTGAGAACCCGTGTAGATGATATTCGGATTTCGGCTATCGATCTGTACTTGCATGCCATCGCCGCCCATAATCGATTTCCAAGGGTAATGCCCGGTCTGGTGCCACTCCGAATTTTCCTCGGCGTTGTGCGGGCCCATCCACACCCCGTTATCTTGTAGTCCTCCATAGATGTTATAAGGTTCTTGGTGGTCAATATTGATGGCAAAAAAGGTGCCTAAAGATTCTGAGTTCAGCTTTGTCCAGTGTTCGCCGTCATCATAAGAAAGGTTGAGTCCGCCGTCGTTGCCATTGATCAAATGCCCAGGCCGCTTCGGATTTACCCAGAGTGAATGATGGTCTACATGAACATTGTCGCCATTGATAGAAGTATAAGTTTCCCCTGCATCTTCCGATTTTATAATAGGTACGCCTAATAGGTAGATCTTATCCTTATTGGTGGCGTCGACCCTTACTTGCGCGAATACGTAACCATAACTATAAAATAGGTCGTCAATATAATCTACGTTTTGCTTTTTCCAGGTCTTTCCGGCATCATCGCTTCGAAATACCTCGGCCCCGACAACTGGCGTATCATATAACAGCGAGTTTTCATTTTCTAGATAATTGGCCAAATCGACAGGTAGTATTTCCCCTGATTTGACCATTTGCTTTACTTTTTCGGAGGAATATTTTTCAGGAAAACGGTTTTTTTTCAAAAACTCCCCCAGATCTTTATCATCAAGTTTTTGGAAGGCTTCTTTGTTCATGGTCTTGAATTCGTCTTTTTGCAGTCCTTCCTTTTTTTCTTCTTCGGATGAAGCTGATTTTTCCCTTCGGAACTGGCTGTCATGCACGGCATACACTGTATTCTCATCGTAAACTGCAAAACCAATTCGGCCTACCCCTTCACCTGTGGGGAAGCCGCT
>JBATIN010000257.1:0-4128 GCA_049667765.1 Flavobacteriaceae bacterium | reverse complement strand
GAGCAGGTGTTGCATGATCACATTGCCCAATTGGTCGATTGAGGTGGCGATCTTCAACAAATATTCGCCAAGGCCTCTAAAACCTTTGGAGAACAAACTATGCAAAAGCCCGTAAATAAACCCCAGTGGCCCGGTGATGCACAAGAGAAGCACCGAGATCAAAAAAAGCAAGACCCCAATAAACGGATTCGTTTTTTTGTCGGGTCGTGTTGCCTCTTTCTTTAAGATCATTTTAGGACATTAACTACTAAAGTTACGAATTATCGTCTACAAGACTTCTTCAAATGAAGTATTGGGATTGCATTACGTGAACAAACTATCTTTGACCAAGTCATAATAACTATCACTCACAGGAATCTGCACATCGCCAAGTAAAAGATCTCGGCCCTTCAAGCCAGTAACCATTTCTCGGTTTACGATGTATGAGCGGTGCACGCGAATGAAAAGTGCGCTGGGCAGTACTTTTTCCAGAGCTTTGAGCGACTGGTTGCTCATAATCTTTTTATCGGCCGTATAGTAGTTTACATATTCACTGTCACTTTCTATGTAGCGAATATCGGTGTACTTAACCTTATGTAGGTCGTAGCCCGATTTTATAGTAATACTGTCATCGGTAATTTTGGTTTCCCCTGTGGGTTTTGCTTTGTTTACGGCCTTAAGAAAACGTTCGAATGTGATGGGTTTTAAAAGGTAGTCCAAGGCATTTAGTTCAAAGCCTTCCAAAGCGTATTCCGAATAGGCGGTGGTAAAAATAATCTGGGTTTCTGCAGAAATCATTTTCGCGAAATCGGTGCCTTTGATCTCGGGCATTTGTATGTCTAGAAAAAGGATGTCCACTTTCGTTTTACGCATGAGGTTCATGGCTTCAACAGGGCCTTCAGCGCTGCCAGCGAATTCTAAAAAATCCAGTTTTGCGATGTAGCTTTCTAGCAAGGCTCTTGCCAGTTCTTCATCGTCGACTACGAAACAGTTAAGCTTTTCCATTGACTCTAATAATTAGTTGAACCTTAAAAGTGGTGCCAGAATCATCAATTTTCAATTCGTGCTTTTGGGGGTATAAAATCTCCAATCTCCGCTTTACATTTTCAAGTCCGATTCCACCAACCTCGTCTTTATGAATTGGATCTTGGGGAATACTGTTTTCCATTTCAAATTGAACTTCAGAAGCGGTCGAGTGAATTTTTACCCGAATAAAAGCCCCTTTTCTTTTTTCGATATTGCTGTGCTTTAAAGCGTTTTCTATAAACGGAATGAACAGCATAGGAGCTACTTTGATCGCGCTGTCCTGAATATCAAAATCGGTGGTGATCGCAAACGGAACACTACTTTTCAGGGCGTATAATTTGATATAGTTCTCGATATAGGTAAGCTCCTTCGATAAGGGTACCCATTCTTGCTCGCACTCGTACAGCACATAACGCAGCATATCGGAAAGGTAACTGATACTTTGCTGTGTTTTGTCGGAATCAATGACCGAAAGCGCATAAATATTGTTCAACGAATTGAACAAAAAATGCGGATTTATCTGTGATTTCAGCAGCTTTAGTTCGGTCTGCAGAGCTTCGTTTTTGTTCTTTACCGTTTCTTCTTCCTTCTTTTGGGCGAACCAAAAAGTCTCTAAAAAAGTAGCCAGAATATAGGAAAGTGCTAAGATAATACCGTGAATAAAAAACTGGGAAGGTGCCCTCGGAGGTATCTTTGGCGAATTGCCCATTTCAGGTCCAGGTGGCGGTATATTTGGTAATGCATCCATCCCTGGGCCAGACGGTGGCGGTAATTGACCTCCAGGTGCGAATTGAAAAGAAATCCATGCAAAAAGGGCAATGGCGGCAATAGAAACCATTGCGAAAATGGTATATTTTTTCTTGAACAACAGGTTCGGTGCGGCATAATAAATTAAACCGAAAAGTAGTATCGTTTGAAAAACAAAAGCCAACCCGTTGGCCACGATAAACTTGGAGTCCCCACCTTCAACGAGCCATAGCGCTCCCCAAATGCCGAACCATAGTACTACCTGAAAAAAGAACCTCCTTGCTTTGGTCATGCTGCAAATTAAAGCAAAATAAAATGATCCAAACCCCAAAAACCATGCTTTAATCCCCTTGTTATAAACCCTTCGCAGAAGTTTTCTGGGCATTTACTTAAAACGAACCCGCATTCGCTGATTTCACTCATTTGGCCTGTTACTTATGCCCACCTTTGTCTTGTATTTATAAACTAAAAAATAAAAGACATGTATAAAAGAACTGTAAAATTAGGAGTATTGGTTTTGGCTTTAAGCCTTTTTGCTTCGTGCAAAATGAACGCACAAAACAGCAATAATAAACAAGAAAGAAAAGAGCCGCCAACTACGGCCGAACTTTTCAAGCAAATGGATAAAGATGAAGACGGACTTATATCTGAAAAAGAAGCAAAAGGTCCGCTTAAAAACGACTTCGCAAAAATCGATACCGATGAAGATGGTTTTCTTTCTACCGAAGAAGTAGAAAAAGCACCTAAACCAAAACGCGAAGGAGGAAGACCACAAGGCAAGCAATAAATAAAGTCGACTACCTCGTGGCATTCTCAGGAGGCAAACGGAAGATAACAAAGCTCGATTATCGAGTCAAATTTAAGAAAATCAGTAACATGAAAAAGATCACAAAAAAAACGAGTGCCGTTTTTAGTATTTTATTTTTAGCAGCATACCTCATTGTAGGTTGTTCCGATGATGACCCCATTATCGAAACCGATGATACCACAGCAACAACCGATGAGGAGACTTCAACCGATGAAGACACGACAACTGTAGACGATGCCGATTTCGTGGCCACCGATTGGACCCCGGAAACGCATAGTAAAGATGCGGACCCAAATTTTGATGAGGTATTTGATAATACCACTGTAAAAAGGTTCGATTTTGTAATCTCGGAAGAAAACTGGCAACTTATGTTGGATGATATGACCGAGTTATATGGCACTTTCGGAAGCTCTAGTGGAGGTCCTGGAGGCGGTGGAGGACCCGGAGGTCTTGGCGGAGAAACAACCTTTTCAGAGGAGGATCCGATTTTTGTCCCAGGATCGGTTTTTTACAACGGCAAAGAGTGGTATAAAGTAGGCCTACGCTTTAAGGGAAATTCCAGTTTGGCAAGTTCTTGGAGCGCGGGCATATTGAAACTGGCCTTTAAAATGGATTTTGATGAGTACGAAGATGATTATCCACAAATTGATAACCAACGCTTTTATGGCTTTAAAAAATTCAGTTTAAAAAATAACTATAACGATAAGTCTTTCTTACGAGAAAAAGTTTCCGCGGAAGTATTCGCTGGTGCGGGGTTGGCTGTTTCTAATACCGCATTTTATACCCTGTATGTAGACCATGGCAATGGACCTGAATATTTTGGCCTGTATACCTTGGTCGAAGAAGTAGATGACACGGTAATCGACACCCAATTCTCAAGTGACGACGGAAATCTTTATAAGCCAGAAGATGATGGCGCAAACTTTGCTGAAGGTACGTTCAACGAGGACGGTTTTGAGAAAAAGACCAACGAAGATGATGCCGATTGGAGCGATATTGAAGCTATGTTCGCGGCCTTGCATGACGATACCCGGACAACAGATCCCGCAACTTGGCGTACTAATCTCGATGCAGTTTTTGATACCGATGTTTTCTTGAACTACCTCGCGGTAAATACGGTCATCCAAAATTGGGACACTTATGGTAGAATGCCCCATAACTATTATCTGTATAACAATCCGGATAACAGTGAACTCACATGGATTCCATGGGATAACAACGAGGCGTTACAAGAGGGAAATATGGGAGGTTCATTAAACCTAGATTTCTCGGATCTGGCCTCAAGCGAGTGGCCTTTGATCGAGTACCTCTATGCTGATGAAACGTACAAGGCCATTTATGACAATTATGTACAGGCAACAATCGCCGGACCATTTGAAACATCGCATATACAATCGGTCTATGCTACCTACTCCTCGTTAGTTGAACCGTATGCAACCACTGAAGTCGCCGGATATTCGTTCTTGAACAGTAGCTCCGATTTTCAGGCAGCAATTAGCGAACTGAATGCGCATGTATCACAACGTGCCTCGGCTGCCAGCACCTATTTATCCGGGCAGTAATGCGCT
>JBATIN010000256.1:0-2006 GCA_049667765.1 Flavobacteriaceae bacterium | reverse complement strand
CTACGAACTTTTCGGCATAAGAGCGCCTTTTGCCTTTGCGTGATAGTCTAATTACTTGTTGGGTTAGCGTGCTTCCGCCTCGAACGGTTTTCCTGGCAGCAATATTCTCGCCGATCGCTTTGACCATAGAAACCGGATTAAAACCCCAATGCCTATAAAATTGGGCATCTTCAAATTGCAGCAGACATTTTTCAAATTTATAGGGAACACTATCGATGACAGGAAATCGCCATTGGCCATCATCGGCGATCTTGGCTCCGAGCAAAGTGCCTTGCCGACTTTCCACTACGGTAGCGGTAGGAGAATTGAAAAGTTGCTTAGGCAGGCAAAAGTAATAGGCGATTAAAAGGATTGCAAGTAGGATAAGCTTTTTGGGGTGGTTTTTTAGGAATCCTACCCTAACCCCTCCAAGGGAGGGGGATTGTTGTATACCGCCGTAGCGCTTTCTTTTAGAATTCAAAATTTAGTTTTTAAAATGCCCTACTTCCACTGCGCTCAGCACAGGTCTCAAGAGGGGATGTTTTAAGCCCCTCCTTGAGAGGGGTTTGGGGAGGCTTCATACTCTCGTTCCACCAAGCAAACCCGAACTTTATACCAAGAATACCAATCTTTGATGCCTTTTCGCTGTGCAAAAAGATGGTTGGTATTGGCCTTCCAATTGGCAATCGCTTCTAAACTTTTCCAATAACTTACAGTAATACCGATGTCTTCGCGGGCACTTTCAATACCTAAAAACCCTGGTTGACTTTTGGCCAAATCATCCATTTGCTTGGCCATTTCAGCATAGCCGTTATCACCTTCCGTTCTGGTAGATGTGAAGATTACAGCGTAGTAGGGGTTTTTCATTCTATATATTCCTTTAGCACCCTTCGACTCCGCTCAGGGCTCAATTTATGTATTCTTTCTCCAAAAAATAACCCACAATCGCTTCTTTCATCAAAACCGATTGTTCGCCTGCTTTTAAAGGCGGTAGTTCTTCTTTAATGGTATAATGTGGCCATCTTTCGTCATCAAAATGCGAAAATTCATAATAGCCATAGGGTTCTAGTAAACGGCAAATGGCGATATGCATTAAATCAAGCTTATCGTCCTTTTTATATTTTCTATGGTATTGCCCTAATTCTTGTACGCCTACCAAATAAATGATGGCATCAAGATCCAATGGGTCGCCATCTGCGAACTGCGATGAAAGACGCACTACCAACTCTTCCCATCGTTTTTTTAATTGTGTGTCTCTTGACATTACCTTTGGCATTAATAATTTAAAATTTATCTACTTGAGTAAGAATCCCCCCTTCGGGAGATAGGGGGCTAAAGGTACAAATCAAAGTTCTATATTTGTTGAAACACTTTGTTACATGAGCTTTTTAGATATCATTTTAGGACTACTGCTTATTTACGGATTATATAAGGGACTCAAAAACGGGCTCTTTGTTGAAATCGCTTCGATAGTGGCCTTGATCGCAGGTATTTACGGGGCCATTCATTTCTCATATTTTGCAGGGGACTATCTCTCTAAAAATATGCAATGGGAAGAGCGCTATATTAACCTAGCTGCTTTTGTCGTTACGTTCATCATCATCGTCATTGCAGTAAACCTTGCTGGAACTTTATTGACGAAAATTGCCAATTTCGCCATGCTCGGGCTTTTGAATAAAATTGCTGGGGCTCTATTCGGGGCATTAAAAGTGGCCATCATTCTCGGAGCGCTTTTAATCTTTTTTGAGCGGGTCAACAATTCAGCCAGCATAGTCAAAAATGAAGCTATGCAAGGCTCCGTACTTTATGAGCCCATTAAAGAGATCGGGGCGTTTGTGTTTAATGCTGTTTTGAAAGAGAACAAAGAAGAAACACCAAGTGAATAGCTAATGAACTTTACCATACGATAAATGGTTTTAAAGTACCAATGGTGGAAGTTATCTACAAGCCCCTCATAATGACGCCAACAATTATCTGGACCAGTTTCCGACTACTATGGAAGTATATTATGTGAGGGTGTATAGTGA
>JBATIN010000255.1:0-4462 GCA_049667765.1 Flavobacteriaceae bacterium | reverse complement strand
GTGTAATTATTATGGACTATGTTAAAAATGAGGTCTATGCCGGCCGCATGAAAGATTCGCTAGGCAATTATTCACAACTTCCCTATTTTAAACAGGGTGACAATGAGGTCAGACCCGACTCTATTCGGTTTAATTTCGACACCCAAAAAGCCTTAATATGGAACTCCCGGACCGAGCAACAGGCCGGTCTCGGTCAGGTAGGAAGCGATAATATGAAGGTATATGCCGAAATCACAAAAAAAGAAAATGATTCGGTCTATTTTTTAAGCGAGGGCAAATTGACAACGTCGACCGATACCATTAATCCTGATTATTATATACGGGTTCGAAAAGCTAAATTCGTACCGAAGAAAAAGGTGATTGCCGGCCTAAGCAATTTATATATTGCCGATGTACCAACCCCGATTGCATTACCGTTCGCCTATTTTCCCTTATCCGTAGGGCGAACCGCAGGACTATTGTTCCCTACCTTTGGCAACGACCCGAACCGTGGGTATTTTTTACAGAATGGCGGGTACTATCTACCTATTGGGGACTTTGCGGATATTGCGGTCACTGGAGATTTTTACACCAATGGCAGTTATGGTTTTCGCACCCAATCGGTATATGCCAAACGCTATAAATATCGTGGCAATGTCAACTTTAGATATGAAAACCTGGTCACCAGCCAAAAGGGGTTCGATGATTACGGACGTAACACCATTTATAACATTCAAATTTCCCACTCGCAAGACACCAAGGCCAGTCCCAATTCGCGTTTCTCGGCCTCGGTAAATTTAGGAAGTAGTTCTTATTACAAAAGCTCCCTTTTACAACAGAACCTACCCAACACCCAGAACAATACCTTAAGTAGTTCTATCTCCTATTCCAAGACCTTTCCGGCCTACCCTTCGATAAATACAAGCTTGACTATGACACATAGCCTTCTTACAAGTGCCACGGAAGGAAGTGACAATACCAACATGACCTTACCGACTTTTCAAGGTAGTTTAGAGCGTATCTTTCCCTTTGCCAAAAGAGATGGCACTAAAAAAGGGCTAATACAGAACATTAATTTTCAATATGATGTAAATGCCCAAAACAGCTTAAAGTTCAACGAAGTCGATCTATTTACCGGCAACATGTTCGACGGGGCAAAAATAGGCGCTAAACACCGCATACCGGTGAGCACCAACTTTAAGATCGCCAAATATTTTAGTGTCAGTATGGGCGGTAGTTATGAAGACGTATGGACATTGGAAACCTATAGGAAGTATTTTGATGAAACCATTGGAACGAACGGTACCGTAGTGAAAGACACGATTCGTGGTTTTGACCGATTTAACAAATACAGCCTAAATGCAAGTATTGGCACCACCATTTATGGCACCTTCGACTTTGGGGAAGACAGCAAAATACAAAAAATACGGCACGTCATGAGGCCCAGTATCAGTTATGGCTATGCCCCTTCGTTCGAACAATTCTACGACGAATACCTCGACGCGAATGGCGACGTTGTTCAGTACAGTCGGTTCGAAACCACCCTATACGGGCAGCCGAGCCTTGGAAAATCGAACAGTCTTAGTTTTTCGCTGGCCAATACCTTGGAAGCCAAAGTACGGGATAAGGATTCGACGGCTACCGAGGCCAAAAAAGTACCGCTATTAAGCAATTTCAATATTTCTACAGCGTACAATATGGAAGCCGATTCTTTACGCTTAAGCCCTTTGAGCCTAAATGGCGGTACCACCATTCTTGACAAAAAAATGTCGATCAACTTTTCTGCAGGTCTCGACCCCTATGCCATAGACAACAATGGGCGAAGAATAGAAACCTGGAATATTGATAATGGAGGAAGTCTATTTCGGCTGACCAGGGCCAATTTTAATGTAGGGTATTCCATTGACAGCAAAACATTTGGAAAAAAGAAAGAAGATGAGGAAGAAGAATCGGACGAATTCGACTATGTGGCACAGAGTGGTGGTCGCGATGACGATCTTTTTGGAAAAGCAGACGACTTTAATAGTGATCAACGAAATGACCGCGACCGAGATCGAGACAAGAAATCGGACGACGTTGAAAACCCTACTTGGGGCACCAAAATACCATGGAACTTCAGGTTGGCCTATTCTGCCAGTTATTCCAACACGGCGAGGCAATATGAATTTAGCAGCCACTCCTTAATGTTCTCTGGAGACATCGAACTTTCACCTCGTTGGAAAGTTGGGGGTTCTTCTGGATATGATTTTAAAAACCAAGGCTTTACGTTGACCCAACTTCGGTTTGAGCGTGATTTGAAAAGCTTCAACATGAGATTCACTTGGTCTCCGTTTGGCCAATATGAACGCTGGTATTTCTTTATAGGAATAAAAAGTTCCATTCTTAGCGACCTTAAGTGGGATAATAGAAGTCAGACCGCAAGATGATAAAAAACAGGGCAAGAAGAATACATCAATACTAATCGATCAAAATTCTACTACTATGAAAAAAATAATCAACACCGCAAATGCGCCAGCACCTATTGGACCTTATAATCAAGCTGTACTAAGTGGCAACACCCTATATATTTCGGGGCAGATTCCCATAGACCCAAAAACGGGAAATCTTGTAGAAAATGACATCAGTAAAGAGACCCAGCAATCTATGGATAACCTAAAGGCAATTTTGACCGAGGCGGGCATGACCTTTGAAAATGTGGTCAAGACCTCTATTTTTCTTAGCGATATGAATCAGTTCGCTCAAGTAAATGCGGTATATGCCACCTACTTTGACGCCGATACCGCCCCTGCCAGAGAAACTGTAGAAGTGGCCAATTTGCCAAAATTCGTAAACGTAGAAATCTCGATGATCGCCGTTAAATAGTCCCTTTATGGAACTCAACAAGCCCGTCGATAGGGCGTTGGCGAATTACGCCTGCCACTAGGTCATTTCGCTCCAAAACGGCGGTAAGTTCATCTCTCAAAAAATAAGCGATGCTTCCTACAAAATGAATGGGTACTTTGGTGGCAAGTTCAAACTGCATCACATGATTATTGATAAACTGTTGAAAGCCTTTATCAATTACTCCTTTAGAATAAGGATGGTCTTTATTTTCAACTAAAAAACGGGCAAAAGTTGCCAAATAGGTATTTGGGTTAGGCTGTTTATACAGATTTTCCTTAATAACATCGGCATCAAGGTCATAGCCTTGTTCAAATTTCACGGCAAGGTCTTGTGGCATTTTGTGATAGTAATAATCACGGATCAATTTTCTTCCGAAGAAATTACCACTACCATCATCCATAGGAATATACCCTAAGGATACTACCTTTTGAAAAAGTTGATGACCGTCATAATAGCTACAATTAGATCCAGTACCCAAAATACATACAATGCCCTGAACGCCTACTTTGGTCGTTGAATAGATGGCCGCATAGGTATCTTCACGTACTTCGGCCTTAGCGTTCGGAAAAAAATCGGAAAAGATCTTTTTAAGAAATCTTCTCATACGCTCGGTACCACAACCCGCGCCATAAAAAAAGAGCTGGGTTACCTTATCCCTATTTTTTGAAAGTTCAAAATTGTTGGCCAAACGGTCTTCTATAACTTCTTTGGTCAACACTTCTGGACTTAGGCCCAAGGTCTGGGTCAAAAACAGTTGTTCACCTTTCTTGTCAAGGGCAATCCAATCGGCTTTTGTAGCACCGCTATCAACGATCAATATCATAGGGTCGTATTTAAAAAATTTTCCTGAAAACAGGTTTGACGCCTACTTTCAGGAAAATCAGTTCTTCAAAAAATTAATTATAAGCTAGAAACATGTTGAATTAAATCGACCATTTTATTGGAAAAGCCCGATTCATTATCGTACCAGTTGACCAACTTAAAAAACTTGGAATTGAGCTCAATACCTGCGCCAGCATCAAAAATACTGGTTCTAGCATCTCCAATAAAATCTTGAGAAACAACGTCTTCTTCAGTGTAGCCTAAAATTCCTTTCAACTCGCCTTCTGAAGCATCTTTAAACGCCTTTTTAATTTCAGCGTACGAAGTATCTTTTTTCAACTTAACCGTTAAATCGACTACAGAAACATCGGCGGTCGGTACGCGAAATGCCATTCCGGTCAGTTTACCTTTTAACTCAGGTATTACCTTGGTTACGGCTACAGCAGCTCCGGTTGAAGCAGGAATAATGTTCAACATGGCACTTCTACCGCCACGCCAATCTTTTTTACTTGGTCCGTCAACGGTCATTTGTGTGGCCGTTGTAGCATGAACCGTAGTCATCAAGGCTTCTTCGATACCGAATTTATCGTTCAATACCTTAGCCATTGGCGCTAAACAATTGGTAGTACAAGAGGCGTTCGAAACTATAGTGTCACTTGCTTTTGCACTTTTATGATTTACTCCCATTACAAACATTGGGGCATCCTTTGAAGGAGCCGAGATGACGACTTTTTTAGCCCCTCCATCAATATGATGCTGGGCGGTTTCAAGGGTGGTG
>JBATIN010000254.1:0-7614 GCA_049667765.1 Flavobacteriaceae bacterium | reverse complement strand
AAATCAAAACAACGGGTGAGGTAACCGTCAACAATCAGTTATTCAGGGTAGAGAATACCTTCGAGCTTCTGCAACCGGAAGGCTATATCGCTATAAAGGTTAAGATAACCAACATAAGTGCCGCTTCGGCTTCCAACGTACGATTATGGGTCGGTACAAGGGATGACTGGGTAGGATCATCGGACGGGCCCACTAAAGAAAGAGGCAATCTTATTAATCAGGAATTTGAACTATTGACCGATCAAGCCCATCAAGCTAAGGCGATTAAAATATCTAGTGGCCAAGAAGCAATATTATTTTTTAGTAATTCTGATAGGGCATATTCTACAATCAATAATTGTTGTTCATTTTCGAATGCTACAAATCAAGATCCGGCAACGAATCTTATTACACAAACGGGCGATGGATCGTATGCCCTTTATGTGCGTTTCAATGATCTCGCCGTTAACGAAAGTGATGAATTAATTTGGTATTATGGGGCTGGAACGCTTCCAGAAATAGATGAGATAATCGAACGTGTGGCCAATGCGGCCATTGGAGCCTTTGACAACATTACCTATAATTCAGTAGACTATGCGGCTACAACTGTTACCGATGGTACGGGGTATTGGGTATTGGTTCCCGATGGATCAACGCCGCCAACCGAGGCCCAAATTGAGGCAGGTGTCGATTACAATGGTGTAACGATATCCGCATCGGGCAATTCGGCCATGTTGGCGAATGAAGAACACATTTTTAATCTTACGGATTTAGAGGCATCAACGACCTACAACTTTTACTTCGTCTCAAAATACTTTGATGGTGTTCAAGATACGTATACCGAGGTCATAGACGAGGTCTTGAATACTTTGGAGGCACCGCCGATCGTAACGGATTTTAGTCCGAAAACCGCCGGATTTGGCGAAACTATTACTGTGACCGGTTCGAATTTCAATACAACCAGCAATGTTGAAGTTGGTGGTTTAAATGCCGTATATACGGTCATCGATAGCAACACGCTAGAAGTTGTGGTACCCAATGGTGCAACGGATTTTTATATCACCGTAACCAACGAGAGCGGTTCCGGCACTATTGAATCTGAAGTGTCTGGCAACACTGACACTTCATGCAGTACGGGTTGGAGCGGAGCATGGCAAACGCTTGTTACACAAGAGTCGGGAACTTTAAGAACGGTAATGCTCAAATTAGAGAATACCAATGTTTCGAACTCCTATGATCTTTATTTAGAGCTGCACGGTACGGATAATGATCCGCTATCGGCAATTCCAGGGGTAAAGTTCAGTAGTTTGATTGAAACTTCCCAGACATTGACCATTGCGCCGAATACGACTGAAACGGAAGTGACTTTTACCTTCGATACGAATACATCGTTACAAGAAAACACTAGCTATTATATCGTTTTGAAAGAATCGATAGCAAATCTTCCTGGAACAGGAGAACAAGGTATTGATTTTTCTTGTGACAGTGAAACTGACGGTGGTGCAGGAAATATTTTTGGTACACTATACCACAGTTTTACGATGAGTCCGATTTTACAGATCAGTAATTCTCCTACCGACATAACGCTTTCGCCAAGTAACATACAAGAAAACAACACTATAAATGAGATCGTTGGTACATTGGCAGCAATCGATGCCGATACTGGAGATTCACATACGTTCTCGTTGGTCGCCGGAACAGGAGATACCGATAATGCTAGATTCACTATTTCAGGTTCGAATCTAATGGCAAATGAAATTTTTGATTTCGAGACTAAAAGTTCTTACAGTATACGTGTTGAGACAACAGATGCAGATGGTAATACCTATGAGGGTAGTCTAATTATTACAATTACCGACGAGGTCGATGAAGACTATGACAGTGATGGCGTAAAAGATTCTGTTGACAACTGCCTTTCGGTCTCAAATGCCGATCAATTGGATACCGACAATAATGGAGAAGGTGATGTTTGTGATATCGATGATGATGGTGATGGTACTCCTGATTCTGAGGATGATTTCCCGCTTGATTCCAACGAGGATACCGACACGGATGGCGATGGTATTGGAGACAATGCCGATACCGATGACGACGGAGACGGAACGCCCGATAACGAGGATGATTTTCCACTAGATGCGAACGAGGATACCGATACCGATGGCGATGGAACTGGAGATAACGCAGATACCGATGACGATGGCGACGGCACCCCAGATAACGAGGATGATTTCCCGCTCGATTCGAACGAAGATACCGATACCGATGGTGATGGAACCGGAAACAATGCCGACACCGATGATGATGGCGACGGTACCCCAGATAACGAGGATGATTTTCCCTTGGACGAAAACGAGGATATCGATACTGATGGTGATGGTACCGGCGACAATGCCGATACCGATGATGATGGCGATGGTACTCCTGACACACAAGATGATTTCCCCATGGATGAAAACGAGGATACCGATACCGATGGCGATGGTATCGGCGATAATGCCGATACCGATGATGACGGAGACGGTACTCCAGACACTAAGGATGTCTTCCCCAAAGATGCAAATGAGGATATCGATACCGATGGCGATGGAATAGGGGACAACGCCGATGAAGATGCCGATAATGATGGAATTCTCAATTCCGATGATGCCTTTCCAAAAGACTCTTACGAGCAAATAGACAGTGATGGCGATGGTATAGGCGACAATGCTGATACGGATGATGATAATGACGGAATCGAGGATGTTGATACCGATGGTGACGGTACCGGAGACAACGTAGATAACGATGATGATAATGATGGTGTGCTTGACACTGAGGATGCTTTCCAAACCGATTCTACGGAACAATTAGATACCGATGGCGACGGTACGGGTGACAACACCGATGAAGACGATGATAATGATGGTTATTCGGATGTAGTCGAGAATGAGCAGGGAACAGACGCAAAAGACCCGAACAGCATTCCGAAGGATACCGATGGCGATGGTATACCCGATGTTATGGACAATGATGATGACAATGATGGTGTGGTCGATGCGATGGATGATTTTCCTCTTGATGACGAACCGCTATTAAAACCTGCCGAAGCCTTCACGCCCAACGGAGACGGTGTGAACGATCACTGGATAATACCAGGTATAGACAATTATCCGAACGCTAAGGTAACGGTGTTCAACCGATGGGGTCATGAAGTTTATACGGCCATAAACTATCGTAACGATTGGAAAGGAAATTATAGCTCGAATTCCGATATTCTGCCTCCCGGATCTTATCTATATGTAATTGATTTGGGCAATGGAAATGCCCCAATCCAAGGATGGATATTTATCAACTATTAATAAAAAAGAAATAAGAAATGAAAATCAATCACATATACCGAATATTCGTCCTTTTTATGCTGTTGGCAATAGGCGATCTATCGGCACAACAGGATCCTAATTATACGTTCTATAGATTTAATATGAACTTGATTAACCCTGCCTTCGCAGGAGCCAATGAAACAACTGATTTTGGTATCAATATCAGGAGCCAATGGGCTGGGGTACAAGGGGCTCCTGAAACACAAAGTTTTATCTTTGGAACCCCGATAGGAAGTAACGTAGGCATTGGCCTATCTATAATCAATGATAAAACCTTCATTGAAAACCAAACGTCTCTATCGCTGGATTTTAGCTATAAAGTGCACCTTAATGATAATCATGACCTGTATTTTGGACTAAAAGGAAGTTTTGCTTCATACGATGCCAATACAGAGGGTCTGGTTACCTACGGCATTCAGCAAGATGCTTCGTTGATGAATATTGATGGACGCTTTAACCCAAATGTTGGAGCAGGAATATATTTGAAACATGAGAGGTATTTCCTTTCGATTTCCGCGCCCAAGATATTGACTCCTGACCGACTTGAACAAAATGACGGCCTGGCAAGATTGGGAGTTGACAAAACTCATATATACTTGGCAGGAGGGTATGACATTGATCTGAGCGACAGTATTTTATTCAAGCCGTCAACCTTGATTCGTTATGTTGATGCTGCTCCACTTTCAGTGGATTTGACCGGAATAATTGAGTTTAATCAGAAATTCGGTATCGGTGCAGGCTATCGCTTAAATGAAAGTGTAAGTGGATTATTTATGTTCAAAACAAATTGGTTAGATATTGGCTATGCATACGAAATGGCCCTTGAAAGTTCCGTTCGGAACATTGATAACGGTACCCATGAAATTATTATGAGCTTGAAACTATAGAATTATAAACATTACTGTTTAACTTCATCGCCTAAAAAGGAAGTTGACAATAAGCCGTTTGCGTTTTTTACTATTTGCTTTTATGAGGGTTGTGTGAATCGCTTTACACGCATAGATTTTCTACTTATTTTTAGACGAGTAAAAACGCATAAAATTTACGGCATAGTAACTTTTAGAATGTTGATGCCCATAAATGAATTTAATTGAAGAGTTACACACTCAAATAACTGAAAATAAGCTACTTGATTTAAATAAATGAGTTTTGTTATCCCGACCACTTGACAAGTGATATCGCCAAAACGACATCACATTTTTATTCGTATTTTTTGCTTTTCAGCCTAAGAATAGGCCTAAGATATAGCAGGGATATACCTAATTTTGGTGCTAACCGAACTTTTGCCTTTAGTGAAATTAATAATAGTAGCGTTTCAAAAAATAGCGTGAGGGCTAACTTCGCTTCTTCAATACCATATTCGCTTATGACTTGCATAAAACAAGTTAGTCCTTATTAATAGTTAAATCTTTAGGGCGGAAAGCATTTTAGAGAGCATCATTCGGTTTCCTTCTAGGCCGAAATGCTAAATATTATCCAAAAACACTTATCCAATCTATTTTCAAAGTATTACCATATACCGCATTAAAAATAATCAATGTGCGTATTTGTTTAAAAGGCATTCGACGGTTTTGCTTTACAGACAAAAACACAATTCCGAAATAAGTTAAGACCATAGGTTTTCAAATGTTTCAAACCTTTCAATTTTTTTAAATAGCATAGCGCCGTTTCCCCCAGTCATAGCTTGGCGGCAAAATCTTCATAGCATTTGGCTCATCTACAGCTTTCAGACGAATTCTCCATTCTTTAGTTAGCTTAGGAAGGTACGAACAAACAAATAGGCTTCCTAGAAGTCATTAGGACGTAATATATTCAAATAACATTGACAGTCTAAGCGCTTTTATTCTTTAAATTAAGGGGTTCGTTTATGGTGCGGAACCATTAAATGACGGGAATAGTAAAATTTTACAAACATCGAGGTAGTTTAGATATCGATCGAAATGCTCTTCTATAGTATTTTTGTACCAGAAATATTCACTAAAACAAGAAAAGAAATAAAAATGTTAACTTGGAAAGATGTTATTCACTTTACAGTAAAAGGAAACCCAAAACCTGATCGTCGTGTAGAAAAGTCGGATGAGGAATGGAGAGAAATCTTGACCCCCGAGCAATTCCGTATAACCCGTAAAAAAGGTACCGAAGCACCCCATAGTGGAGCGCTATGTAGTATATATGAGGCCGGACAATACAATTGTGTATGTTGCGACACGCCCCTGTTCGATTCTACCATAAAATTCAATTCGGGTACGGGGTGGCCCAGTTTTACACAACCCATCAAAGAGAATGCCATTAAATATGAAAAAGATAGCGCCTTTGGTATGGTGAGGGTCGAGGTTATGTGCAACACCTGCGATGCCCATCAAGGCCATGTGTTTCCCGATGGCCCTGAACCCAGTGGTCTAAGGTACTGCATAAATTCAGAGGCTATGGTCTTACAGTCTGGCGACAAAGCTGCCGAATAGCTTGTGCAATTGCGTATTTTGTGCAATTTGTAATAGGTGATTCTTAGTAGCGATGACAAATAAGAACGGCCCCACCTAAAACTTTAAGACCCATTAAAAAACATTCAAAATGACAGATAATAACATAAAACAAGAAGCCCTTATAAAGGCCAAAGAGTTCAATGTGAAACACTGGGTAGACGCCGAAGGCAATAGTACGCCACAGCTAAAGCTTGCCGATTTTGAAGGTAAATTCAAGGTAGTGTATTGCTTTCAAAGCTGGTGCCCCGGGTGCCATAGCCAAGGGTTTCCCGCGCTTAAAAAAATGGTGGATGCCTTGGAAGGCAATGACAAAGTTGTTTTTCTGGCCATTCAAACCGTCTTTGAAGGCCATGAGGCCAATACTTACGATAAAATGCTTGAAACCAAAAAGCAGTACGGACTGAAAATTCCCTTCGGGCATGATGCGGGTGATGATGACAAATCGACCTCAAACCTAATGGGCAATTACCAAACAGGCGGTACCCCTTGGTTCATCTTTATCGATAAACACGATAATATTGTTTTTGCCGATTTTCACTTGAACGCCCATGAGGCCATTCAGGTATTGAAAAGCATCTAATATGTTGCAGATAGAACATAGAAAAACAGCTAAAAAATTTGTGCTGAACATTAACGGAGAGGAAGCCTTTGTTGCCTACGAAGTAAAAGATGGCAAATTGTATTTGGTACATTCCGAAGTGCCTTTTCAATTAATAGGGAAAGGAATCGGGAAAGAATTGGTGCTAAAAACCTTTGAGAAACTGACCGAAGAAGGCTTTAAAGCCGTCGCTGTCTGCTCGTATATAAAAGCGGTAAAAAGTCGAGATACCTACTGGAACTCCATTATTGAATAAAGTACTTATTCCCGTTCCAAATTAAAATTGTACGGTTTTCTAGAAATCAACGACAAAGAATGTAACGAACGAAAATAGAAAGGAGCTTGATATGGCATTGAAATTAAAGTTAAACGATACCTTCAACAAAGAACTGCCTGCCGATCCCATTTTTGAGAATGGCCGTCGTCAGGTTACTGAAGCCTGTTTCTCGTACGTGAACCCTAAGAAGACCTCAAAACCCGAAATGGTTCATGTGAGTCCTGAAATGCGTCAAGCGATCGGACTCACCGAACAGGCCGTATCGAGCGAGGAATTTTTGAACGTATTTACAGGTAATGAACTGATCCCGAACACCAAGCCGTACGCCATGTGTTATGGCGGGCATCAGTTTGGTCAATGGGCAGGCCAATTGGGTGATGGCCGTGCCATTAATTTGGCAGAAATTGAACATGAAGGCAAACAATGGGCCTTACAGCTAAAAGGTTCTGGTGAAACTCCTTATTCCAGATCTGCCGATGGTTTGGCCGTTTTGCGTTCTTCAATCCGTGAATATTTATGTAGCGAGGCGATGTTTCATCTGGGCGTACCGACCACTAGGGCATTGTCGCTGGCACTTTCGGGCGATCAGGTAATGCGCGATGTTCTGTACGACGGGCATCCGGCCTACGAAAAAGGGGCTATTGTTTGTCGTGTGGCCCCTTCGTTCTTACGGTTCGGTAGTTATGAAATATTGGCGGCGCGTGAAGATCATAAAACCTTAAAAGTGTTGGTAGATTATACCATAGAACATCACTTTTCCCATTTGGGCAAACCTTCTAAAAACAGCTACCTTCAGTTTTTTAAAGAGGTTGTGGATCGTAGTCTAACGATGGTCATGCATTGGCAACGCGTCGGTTTTGTACATGGGGTGATGAATACCGATAACATGTCTATTTTAGGACTTACCATAGATTATGG
>JBATIN010000253.1:0-1663 GCA_049667765.1 Flavobacteriaceae bacterium | reverse complement strand
CTTGTATTGATTGCTTTTTTCTTTTACGTCTCGGCCTATAATTTTCAGACGGTTACATTGGGTCTTTTATTAATGATCGGGGCATTGGCTCTTAGAATTGGTATTGAAATCATGAGCTTAAAGACTATAAATAAGTTTGATTTTACCAAGGATACGGCCAATTTCAAGAAACAAATGTTAGCATACTATAACCGAAGGCGCAAAGTGCATTTTATTATTACGCCTATTATAATTTTTGCTTATTGCGTTGGTTTTGTATTATTATTGCCTTCTTTTAAGGCCAGTTTATCCGTTGGATTTTATACATATATTATTGTTTCTTCTTTGGTACTTCTAATTGTATTAGGTGCTTTCATAGCAAAAAAGATTATGAAAGAACTTTCCGTATTAAAAGAACTGAACAGTGAGCATTGACTTTTTTAACTGGTATAACAAAACTTTGTTACAAGTCTTTAAATAGGTACTTTTAAGGCCTAAACGGCGCACTATTGAATCCGCTTAAAAAACTCTTTAAACAAACGGCGATCTACGGTTTGGCAACGGTGCTACCGCGAATGATTTCCTTTTTTCTAGTACGTGTGCATACCGATGCCATGGCACCTGGGGTATATGGAGAGTTGGCCGTAATATTTGCATGGTTCGCCATGTTCAATGTGGTACTTGCCTATGGCATGGAAACAGCTTTTTTCAGGTTTTATAGCAGTTCTGAGGCTAAAGACAAAGTGGTCTCTACTTCTTTGATTTCAATTTTGGCCACTACGTTGGCGTTTATTGCCGTAGCCTTGCTTTTTCAAAAAGGACTGGCAGATCTATTGAACATCGACCTGAAATATATCAAATATGTCATCTTTATACTCTCTTTAGATGCTTTGGTCATTATTCCCTTCGCCTGGCTTAGGGCCAATGAAAGACCTATGCGCTACGCCGTTATAAAAATATTGAATGTGGTCATCAATTTTGGGCTTAATGTATTTTTCCTGTTCCTTTTACCCAAAGTAGTTCAAGGTAATCCCGATAGTATATTCTCATGGATGTACATCCCCGATTTTCAGATTTCATATATTATAATTGCCAATTTAATGGCTAGCGGGGTGACCTTGTTGTTAGTATTTCAACCTTATCTAGAAAGCTCTTATGTTTTTGATAAGGTGCTTTGGAAACGCATGATGAAGTATGCGTTACCAGTACTCGTTGCTGGGGTCGCCTATAGCATTAATGAAGTTTTCGACAGAATAATGTTGGAGAAAATGTTACCAGAATCGATAGCGAATAGCGAGGTAGGTATGTACAATGCCTGCGTGAAGCTTGCCTTGTTTATGACCTTGTTCTCTACGGCTTTCCGTATGGGCATAGAACCTTTCTTTTTTAGTCATGCTGGTAGTGAAAACCCCCAAAAGGCCTACGCGCAGATTACCAACTATTTTGTGGTTTTAGGTAGTGCTATCCTGTTGGCCGTAGTCGTTTTTGCCGATGTGTTAAAAGAATTGTTTGTGCCGAACGAAGCCTATTGGGATGCCATGAAAGTGGTTCCGATTGTTATTCTAGCCAGTTTCTTTTTGGGCATATACCACAACCTTTCAGTTTGGTATAAGGTTACCGACAAAACACGCTACGGCGCTGTAATATCGGTCATCGGAGCGATTATAACAATTGGTATAAATTA
>JBATIN010000252.1:0-8122 GCA_049667765.1 Flavobacteriaceae bacterium | reverse complement strand
AGGAACGGGTGCGAGATAGGGTGAATCGGTCTCCAATACAATATGCTTCAAATCAATCTGATCCAAAAACTGATCTATTTTACCATTCTTGAAGGTCACAACTCCGCCAATACCTAATTTCATATTGTAGGATATCGCCTGCTGGGCTTGCTCATGAGTACCTGTAAAACAATGAAAGATACCGTACAGATCATCTGATTTTTCACTTTCCAACACTTCGAACACCTCATCAAAGGCATCCCTACAATGAATAACGATAGGCAAATGATGGGTTTTCGCCAACCGAATTTGTTCTCTAAAGGCAATTTGTTGCAGTTCGAGCAAAGTTGTATCCCAATAAAGATCGATTCCAATTTCACCAATGGCATAAAACTTTTGTTCAGTCAGCATATTCGCCACATGGACAAGTTCTTCCCTAAAATTTTCTTTTACATGGGTAGGATGCAACCCCATCATCAGAAACACATGGTCAGGATAAGATCGTTGCAAATTTAACATGGATTGGGTGTAGCTTGAATCGATCGCAGGAATAAAAAAACGCGTTACGCCCTTATCAATTGCCGCTTGCATTACCTCTCCAAGATCTTTTTCGAACGCTTCCGTATATAAATGGGCATGTGTATCCGTAATAATCATGCTGTAAAAATAGGATTATCTTTGCCAAAAAGTACGCATGAAAAGCCTCAATACGTTTTTAACCAAAAAAAACTACACCAAAGTCGATTTAATTTTCACGACAACCAACCACCTTGAAATTCTGGCCAGAATAAATGAGGTGAACGGTCGCTTTATTCTAGACACAGGCGCATCGAATACCTGTATTGGATTTGATAATATAGAAAGGTTCAAACTTAGCTCTAAGGAATCTAAAATAAAAGCCGCAGGGGCAGGGGCCACCAATATGGAAACCTTGATCGCCAAAAAGAACAGTATTCAAATCGGAAAATGGCACAAGAAAAATTTAAAAATTGTTCTGTTCGACCTAAAACACGTAAATGAGGCATTGACCAATCATAATGCCCTACCGGTAGACGGAATTATTGGCGCTGACGTTTTAAAAAAGGCAAATGCCATAATCGATTACAAGAAATCGTGCGTTTACTTAAAAATGAAATAAAAGTCCCACCTGTTCTAAAAACAAATGAGACTTTATAGTACCAATATTTATAAAACGAAGGGGCTACATTTCCAAAGCCTTCTTTACATCACCGTTCATCAATAATTCTTCAGGATTCTCCAACGCCTCTTTTACCGCCACCAAGAAACCTACCGATTCTTTACCATCTATAATTCTGTGGTCGTATGACAATGCAACATACATGATAGGGGCGATAATGACTTCGCCGTCTTTGGCTATGGGTCGTTCTACAATATTATGCATACCCAAAATGGCACTTTGAGGCGGATTGATGATCGGGGTAGACAACATTGAACCGAAAACCCCGCCATTGGTAATGGTAAATGTACCTCCAGTCATTTCGTCTACGGTAATCTCACCTTCCCTAGCACGAATGGCCAATCGCTTAACTTCAGCTTCGACACCCCTAAATGTTAGGTTCTCCGCATTTCTTATCACGGGCACCATTAGTCCTTTAGGGCCGGAAACCGCTATACTGATATCACAAAAATCATAGGAAATCATTTCTTTACCATCGATCATGGAGTTGACCGCTGGGTACAACTCCAAAGCACGTACCACTGCTTTGGTAAAAAACGACATAAAGCCTAGACTAACACCGTGCTTTTCTTTAAAATCTTCTTTATACCGATTGCGCAATTCAAAAATAGGTGACATATCGACCTCGTTAAACGTGGTCAACATAGCAGTTTCGTTTTTGGCAGACACCAATCTTTCCGCAACTTTTCGGCGCAGCATTGAGAGTTTAGAACGCGATTCGCCACGTGTGCCACCTGTAGGGCTTCCCATAGAAGGTACAGCATTTGTCGCATCTTCCTTGGTAATCCTACCGTCACGACCAGTACCATTTACCGCAGAACTAGCGATTCCTTTTTCGTCCAATATTTTTTTGGCTGCCGGGGAAGCGACCCCGGTTGCATATGTTTCTTTGGCCTTAGTGGGTTGGGCAGCCTTGACAGGTTCCGCCTTTTTTGCTTCCTTGACCGGTTCTTTTTCAGTTTTTGTCTCGGCCGCACTATCACCTTTTGGTTTAGCGGCGCTAGTGTCGATTAAACAGACGACGGCACCAACAGCCACTGCATCGCCTACTTCAGCCTTTAAGGTAATAACACCACTTTCTTCGGCAGGCAATTCTAAGGTGGCCTTATCGGAATCTACCTCAGCTATGGCCTGGTCTTTTTCTACATAGTCTCCATCTTGTACCAACCACTCTGCGATTTCAACCTCGGTTATAGACTCCCCCGGAGAGGGGACTTTCATTTCTAGAATCATGTTGCTATGATTTATTATTTAGTTTACGTTTTTTATATAGTCTTCTTTCACGGGAAGATAATCTGATTTTATTTCACCATTGACCATGATACGGTCAAAATACAGTTTTCCGCCGGTTGATTTTAGCATTTCCACATCATTCTGAAGGCTCAAATGCAAATGGGGTTCTGTAGAATTTCCTGAATTACCGCATTGTCCCAATAGATCGCCTTGACTTACTTCTTGCCCCTCTTCTACCACGATACTTCCTTCCTTCAAATGTGCCAATAATATAAATTCCCCTCTTTCGGTTTCTAAAACTACCGTATTTCCCGTTAATTGTTCAGCATTCAATACGCCAGGTACATTATCGTGAACATCGTTAATTACCTTTACCACTTTTGCATCGCATGGTGCAATAATATCTTTGCCAAAAACCAAATAATTGTCGTTTACCAACGAGTCTCCAACAAAAGAAGCTCCATCAACGACCATTAGAAGATCATATGCATATTGTTGATCAGAGGATTCCATATGGTAGTTTTGTACTGGTGTGGTGCCTCCCCAAAAAACAAACCATTCTTCTTTAAATGGCAATATCATTGGTGTACTATTTCGCTCAATTATTTTTATATCGTTTTTAGGTAGCGGTTTTATAACCAGCCCGTTTATTCTATTTTGGGCAGTCAACGATATTACAACTTCGGCTACCGACCTTTCAAAATCGGTTCTATAGATATGGGCGCCTTGGTCCATATGCTCAAACTTCATTTCAACAATCGCCCCCATTAACCTATTCACATTCTGTTCAAAAAAGGCCAAGGTCTGCTGACGAGGTAGCGCTTTTTTCATATCGCTATTGAACGATTCAAAAATAGCTTCATAATTGCCTGCATTATAATTTTGCATAAAAACCGATGCCGCTTCTGCATAGTTGCCCTGCTCTGTCTGTGAAAAGGCAAAGTAGTTTACTAACATCATAAATATAAGCGACATATTTTTCATTTATTATATTCTTCTTTTGTTTTAGGGCGTGACATATTGTCTTTAGACTTGTCGAAAACAAAATCGATTACCTGCTGATGGCGCATTTTTGAACGAACGGCACTACCTGCTGCAGGCGACGCATAAAAACGCCTAGAGGCAACCCTAAATTTGGCCGCATTTTTAAAATGCATCATCAAGTGACTCCAAGCTCCCATATTACGAGGCTCTTCTTGTGCCCATACCACATCATCGGCATTTTTGTACTTTTCAATAATTGCGTTCATTTGGGTGGAAGGCAAGGGAAATAGTTGCTCAATTCGCACCAAGGCAACATCAGTTCTATTTTGATCCTCTTTTACTGCCAACAAATCGTAATAGAACTTACCAGTACAAAAGACCAAGCTCTTTACCTTTTTGACATCTGCTGTTGGGTCGTCTAATACTTCTTGAAATTTACCGTTCGCAAACTCAGCAACCGTAGAGACCGCCTTTGGATGCCTTAAAAGACTCTTTGGAGTAAAGATGATCAACGGTTTACGAAAGTTCACTTTCATTTGCCTTCGCAAAATATGGAACATTTGTGCTGGGGTGGTCACATCGGCAACATACATATTATCGCGTGCACAAAGCTGAAGGTAACGCTCCATTCTGGCCGATGAATGTTCGGCCCCTTGCCCTTCATATCCATGGGGCAATAACATGACCAGGCCGTTCTGAAGCTTCCATTTATCTTCTGCGGCCGAAATATATTGATCGATCATAATTTGGGCCCCATTACTAAAATCACCGAACTGGGCTTCCCAAATGGTCAGTGTATTCGGACTCGCCATGGCGTACCCATAATCAAAACCTACAACGCCGTATTCTGATAAAAGTGAATTATAAATTTGAAATAGGCCTTGTTTATCGGACAAGTTGTTCAATAGCAAAATTTCTTCCTCGCTCTCTTCCACCTTAAGTACGGCGTGACGGTGCGAGAAGGTTCCACGTTCTACATCTTGCCCTGAAATACGAACGTCAAAGCCTTCTTGCAACAAGGTGCCGTAAGCCAATAATTCGCCCATGGCCCAATCAAGATTATCGTTTTCAAAGAACATGCTTTTTCGGTCGTTGATCAATTTTTCGACCTTTCGCATAAATTTTTTATCGGGTGGCAGCTCGGTAATGACCTTTGCAATTTCGGTCAATTTCTTTTTCTCAAAGGTGGTGTCGACCGAAGTCATCATCTCCCATTCGCGTACATTGACAAAGCCTTTCCATTCATCGGCCATAAAGGGGGTGATGATAGTTTTGTCCTCTTTCCGGGAATCTTCGAGCTCGGTTTCCAAGGAGGCCTTGTACTCTTCTTCCAATTGGTTCACAAACCCTTCTTTTATCACGCCCTCTTCCATTAACCTTTCGGCATAAATATCACGCGGGTTTTGATGTTTTGCAATAGCCTTATATAATTTTGGTTGGGTAAAACGAGGCTCATCCCCTTCATTATGCCCATACTTTCTATAGCCCAAAAGATCGATGAAGACATCTCTTGAAAAACGCATGCGATATTCCAAAGCGAACAAAGATGCATGCACCACCGCCTCAGCATCATCTGCGTTAACATGCAAAACAGGGCTCAAGGTAACTTTTCCCACATCGGTACAATAGGTAGATGTTCGGGCATCAAGATAGTTGGTGGTAAAACCAATTTGATTGTTCACTACAATATGTATAGTACCCCCTGTTTTATAGCCATCAAGATTTGCCATCTGCACGACTTCGTACACTAGGCCCTGCCCTGCAATTGCCGCATCGCCATGAACGACAATAGGAAGGACTTTTGAAAAATCATTTTGAAAATGAGCGTCTTGTTTCGCACGGGTTATTCCTTCGACCACCGCCCCAACAGTTTCCAAATGTGATGGATTCGGTGCAATGTTCATTTTTATTTTATTGCCGTTTTCGGCCTTTCGTTCTGAGGTCCACCCTAAATGGTATTTTACATCCCCATCAAAAATTTCTTCTTCATAATCCTTACCATCGAATTCACTGAAAATATCTTTGGCCGCTTTGCCAAAAATATTGGTAAGCACATTTAAACGGCCCCTATGCGCCATGCCCATAACGAATTGCTCAACACCCATTTCGGCCGCTCTTTCTACCACGGCATCTAAAGCAGGAATCAAAGATTCATTACCTTCAAGCGAAAACCGTTTTTGACCAACGTACTTTGTATGCAAAAAGCCTTCGAACGATACGGCCTCGTTTAATTTTCTAAGGATGTGTTTTTTACGCTCTTGACTATATTTTGGGTGATTGTCATTTACATTAAGCCAGTTCTGGATCCACTCGATACGTTCAGGTTTTCGAATATACATATACTCGACCCCAATGGCCTCACAATAGATTCTCTGTAAGTGATCAACAATTTCACGAAGCGTGGTATTGCCAATACCTATAATTTCGCCTGCATTGAATGATGTTTCCAGATCGCCGGTAGATAGTCCAAAATTCTCCAAATCCAAGGTTGGGGTATATTTTCTTCGTTCGCGTACCGGGTTCGTTTTTGTGAACAAATGTCCGCGGTTGCGATACCCGTCTATTAAGCGAATTACCTGAAACTCCTTTTGCAGCGATTGGGGCATTTCAAGTGGTTGCCCATTATTTATTGACGCAGCAGAAGTTCGCGTTTGAACGTCAAGATCATCAAGGGAACTTTCAACCCCAAAATCAAATCCTTGAAAAAAGGCCCGCCAACTCGGTTCAATGCTATCGGGGTTCTTTTGATATTTATCATACAACTCAGCAAAAAATGAGGTGTGCGCTGCATTCAAAAAAGAATATTTATCCATAAAAAGCGTTATCTGTACTAGCTATAAAATATGCCAAAAATACAACATTTACATTTTCTGTCTGTATCTTAGTAAGCATTATTGTAAAAATTAGATAGAATAAACAAAATATAACGGATGTATCATAAAAAGTTACTTTTAGGCTTGGTTTTTATATTTTTCGCATCCAATTTTTATGCCCAGAGCCCAAAGGCCAAAAGTGAGTTTTGGAGCCATGTAAGCTTTGGAGGCGGAATTGGGCTAGGACTCACTAATGGCGGATTCAATGGCGCAATTTCGCCAAGTGCCATCTATCAGGTGAACGATCAATTTGCCACGGGCCTTAGTCTTAACATAAACTATGCAAAATTCGGGGACGATAAACTTTTGGCCTACGGCGGAAGTATTTTAACCCTTTATAACCCAATTCGATTTTTACAACTTTCGGCCGAACTTGAACAACTAAGGATCAATCGAAATTATGACAATGGTGTGATTAGCCTAGAGGATAATTATTGGTCACCGGCCTTGTTCTTGGGATTAGGCTATACGGATAGGAACTTTACCATCGGCATTCGGTATGATGTGCTCTATGACGATACTAAAAGTATTTACGCAAATGCCTGGATGCCTTTTGTAAGAGTTTATTTTTAAACCCTATCCCGGCAACAATGCAGTTCTATTTTACTATAGAACAATAGTTAATCACTCCAAACTCTCTTTTAAACGTACTTTTTGCAGTTCTCTTTGTAGAATAAAATAAGTGGCTTTTTCAGAGAATTCTACCACATCGGCGAATTTGGCGTTTTTGAACGACTTTTCGGGTATGTCGATCACATACATAAGATTTAGATAGTCGTTAAATTTCTCCATGATCAGGTAGTATACCTTTTCATGAACTATTCTTTTTAGATCTTCGGTGGATATTAAGGGAGTAAAATCTACCGAGATGTTGGCCAAGCGGAAGTCTTTCAGTAATTGCACTACAAGCTGCATGTATCGCTCTTCTTTTTGCGCCGTTTGTAAAACTCGCATGCTACTCATATGATCTTCTCCCATGGCTACAATTCAAGATAAAGGACTTCAAATTTTAGGGGGAGAAAATGCCTATCGCTTACTTTCATATCTAAATAACCTGTTGTTCTAGGCCAACTCATTTACTGCTTGAAAACTGTACCATTTTTCATGACAAATGCTACATTTTCCAAAGTGTCCACTTTTTTTAAGGGATCTTCGTTTACCGCAATGATATCGGCCAAAAACCCTTCTTTCAATTGTCCAAGTTCGTCGGTCATGCCCAATAGTGCTGCGTTGGTAATCGTCGCCGATTGAATGGCTTCTATTACCGGCATACCGGCCTCGTGCATAAAACCGAACTCTTTGCCATTTGCTCCGTGGGGCGACACCCCTGCATCTGTACCAAAGGCGATTTTCACCCCTTTTTTATAGGCACGGCCGAAATTAGCTTGACTTACCGGCCCTATCTCCCTAGCTTTTTGGGCTACAATCGGGGGTAAGAACCCGGGTATTTCAGCCATTTTAGCAGCCTCTTTACCCGCTGAAATCGTGGGTACCAAATAGGCATCGTGTTTTATCATTAAGTCCATTGTTTCTTCAGTCATCAAAGTACCGTGTTCAATGGTTTTGATACCTCCTATAATGGCACGTTGCATTCCCTCGTCGCCATGTGCATGGGCCGCGGTAAGCATACCATAATCTTTTGCAGTTTCTGTGATGGCCTTTATCTCTTCGATCGTAAATTGTGGGTTCTGACCATTTTTTGCAACGCTCATCACCCCACCGGTCGCCGTTATTTTGATGACATCGGAACCATCTTTATAACGCTGGCGCACTGCTTTTCTGCCATCTTCAGGCGAATTTACCACGCCTTCTTTTGGACCCGGGTCATCCATTAAATCTTTGCGCATACCATTGG
>JBATIN010000251.1:0-5885 GCA_049667765.1 Flavobacteriaceae bacterium | reverse complement strand
TACACCTATCTTCTGACCGGCCCTGGGCCATTGACCGATTGGGCGAAAAACGCATTAAAGAAGGTGCTTATATGTGGCAAGCACTGTTGAAAAGCGGAATCCCTATTGTAAATGGCACGGATGTTCCCGTAGAACCTTTGAACCCTATAGCTAGCCTTTATGCCAGTGTGAGCCGTAAAACCTTGAAAGGTACTCCCGAAGGCGGTTACGAACCTGAACAAAAGATGACCCGTGAGCAAGCCTTACGGTCTTATACTTTGGATGCTGCTTACGGTGCTTTTGAGGAAAATTTAAAGGGTTCGATCACCGTTGGAAAACTGGCGGATTTTACGATTTATAATCAAGATTTGATGACCGTACCTGAAGATGCGTTTTTAGCTACGGAAATAGCGATGACCATTTTTGATGGCGAAGTAGTCTATTCGAAGAACGACTAGTTATCGAAACTAAATTAGCCAAGACTCCATTTATTACCCACATCGGAAACAGGAATACAAGGCAGAAACTGCCCTGGAACCGGGTCATAACTCAGCACATTTTTGCCGATTTCTTCGGAAGTAACAAAGGCCCAAATCGCCATCGATTTCAAAGACCGATAGAAACCTATAGGTTCTTGATTACCGATCGTGGTGCCCCATACCCCAGGATTGAATTTACCCGAGTTGGCTTCCGCTGCTTTTAGCACCGCTACCCTATCGGCTTCGTTTAAATGAATAAATACATCACCATATTTATTTTTGCAATCGGCATTGAAGGCTTCAAGGTTAGTTCTAAAACTTTTTTGGCCTTCCGAATCATAGCCTTTAGCAATAACTTTATCAATAAACAGATCCACTTTTACGTCCAGAGCTCCGGGAGTTTCTGTCCTTGGTAAAATCATATCGACCAACATAGTAATAGTTTTGGCCTCGTCTTCCATAAAAAACAAGGGTTGCCAAGCCAATCGGGTTTCCGACTTGCACGATTGCAATAAGGATAACACTGAAGGCATGGCAAGTGTCGCGCCAGCAAACAAGGCTGTTTTTTGTAATGCTTTTCTTCGATCCATCCTTTTAAATATTTAATTTTTTCAATTCTGATACGGCATAATTTGCCGCCCGTGCTGTGATAGCCATATAGGTCAGCGAAGGGTTCACGCAAGACGAAGAGGTCATACAGGCACCATCGGTTACAAAAACGTTCTTGGCCGCATGCACTTGGTTAAAACCGTTCAAGACCGAAGTCTTCGGGTCTCGGCCCATGCGAGCGGTTCCCATTTCGTGAACCCCGTACCCAGGTGGGTGCTCGTTATCAAAGCCCATAATATCCTTTAGTCCTGCTTTTTCAAGCATTTGTACCGCATCTTCCTGTATCTGTTTGTTCGCCGCCTTTTCGTTTGCCTTGAATTCGGCATCAATGGTCAAAGTGGGTTGCCCCCATTTATCAAGTACCTCTGTATTTAAACTTATTTTGTTATCATGATAGGGCAAGCATTCGGCAAAACCGGTAATAAAGAACTCCCAAGGTCCGGGTTTTAAAATATTGTCCTTAAAATTCGCTCCAAAATCTTCGATATTTGCATCGTTTCCGCCACGATATCCGCCGCCTTGATACCCGAATCCCCTTAAAAACTTATCATTTTTGGTCTTCTCGTCAATATTCCAATATCTGGGAATATAAATTCCATTTGGTCGTCTTCCTTTATAATAGGAATCATCAAAGCCTTCTACCTTTCCTAAGGCACCGACCCGATAGGTGTGATCCATTAAGTTATGCCCTAATTCCCCACTATCATTACCTAATCCGTTTTCAAAACGGTTTGATGTAGAATTCATTAAAATCTGGGTGGTACTCAAGGTCGAGGCATTCACAAAAATGATCTTGGCCGAATACTCGATGGCTTCATTGGTTTCGGCATCGATAATACGCACGCCCGTGGCCTTGCCTTTAGCGTCATCATAGATTATAGATTGAACGATAGAAAAAGGTCTTATCGTCAAATTGCCCGTGGCATTGGCCGGTGGCAAGGTAACGGCATTACTACTAAAATAAGCGCCATAAGGGCACCCCCGACTACATCGGTTTCTATTTTGGCATTGGCCCCTGCCATTAAGGGGCTCGGTAAGGTGGGCCACTCTACCTATGATCAGGTTACGGCCCGGAAAATCTTTTTCGATCCTACTTTTTACATGTTTCTCCACACAATTAAGTTCCATGGGCGGAAGAAAATGACTATCAGGTAGTTGCGGCAGTCCCAAGGCTTCTCCGCTAATGCCGGCAAATTTCTCTACATAGGTATACCAAGGTTCAATATCCTTATACCGAATAGGCCAATCGACACCATGGCCGTCTTTGGCATTGGCTTCAAAATCAAGATCGCTCCAGCGATAGGTCTGTTTGCCCCATAAGAGCGATTTACCACCCATTTGATGGCCTCGAAGCCACAAGAACGGCTTCTCTTCGGTATACGGATTTGCAGCATCATCGGCCCAAAAATGTTCGGTATCGGTGCCTATCCACCCAGAACGGATGGCCTTATAATGTTTGTCTTTTTGTTCTGGAGTTAAGCCGCCTCGTAATTCGGTATCCCATGGATCCAGGTTCATGGTCGGGTAGTCGACCACATGCTCCACAATAGGACCACGCTCCAAGACCAGGGTCTTTAGCCCTTTTTCGCAGAGTTCCTTAGCTGCCCAGCCGCCGCTAATTCCTGAGCCAATGACGATAGCGTCATAGGTCATCTCTTTTATAGCGTCGATATTATAGTTTGCCATGTAAATGATTTTATAAAAGTTGCCTTAAGATAGCAATTAAAGATATATCCCGGAAGACAACTTTATCTTAGTGAAAAATGATGTTATCTTTAAAGCCAACGCAAAGTACCCGTTTTATTTTTTTTTAGAAAGTAGTATAGTAAGATAATAACCACTTAAAGATTATTTCAAGTGAAAACGAAAGTCTCCTATATTGTGATTCTAGGCCTTCTCCTGCTGGGTTGTAAACCGAAAAGCGAAAAGCTGGAAGCAAAAGATGAACCGTCCGTAACCGACTCGGTAGGTATCTCCTTTACCTCATCCAACAAAAAGTTAGAAGAGGCATTTACATGGGCCAAACATAAGGCTCTGTCCTATGCCCATGACGGAACAGACCCCGTTGGGCTTTGGTATGAGGCAGCACTGCCCAACCGTGAAGCCTTTTGTATGCGTGATGTTTCGCATCAAGCCATAGGAGCGGAATTATTGGGCCTAGGTGAACACAACTTTAATATGTTTTTGAAATTCGCTCAAAACATCAGTGAGGAACTGGACTATTGTTCCTATTGGGAAATTAATCGATATAACCTGCCAGCTCCAGTAGACTACGAGGACAGTAACGATTTCTGGTATAATTTACCGGCAAACTTTGACGTCACTTTTAATGCCTATCGTATTTATAATTGGACCGGAAACAAAGCCTATCTCGAAAACAAGGACTTACAGAATTTCTATAACCTCAGCATGAATGAATACGTTGATCATTGGGATTTAGGACATTCAGAGGTCCTGACTAGAAACCGTAAGCTTCATGAGAAAAAAGGAGAAGACATGCGGTTTAATGGTAAACGAGGCATACCCACATACAATGAGGGTGGACGGGGAGAAACCATTTTAGGTATTGACATGACAGCATCTTTGGTTGCGGGGTATAGGGCATATGCAGCCATCTTAAAACGTAATGGAGACATGGAACAATCTAGCTCATATAAGGCGAAAGCGGAAGAGGAGCAGCAATTTCTTAACGACTTTTGGTGGGATCCAGAACAAAATTCATTTCGCTCTATATGGTATGAAGATGGAACTTTTGACTATTTTATGGTGGGTAACAATCAAGCCTTTCTTCACTACCTTCTCTATTTTGATGCCCTACAAAATCCTGATAGAATTGGTACCGTAGCAGATGGCTATGTTAAAAATTTCGATAAACTAATTGTAGAATTAAAGTCATACCTGCCCATTATTTTTTACGAAAATGGTCAAACCGCCCTCGCGAACCAAATGGTCATTGATTTAAGTGCCCCAGAAAACCAGCGAAGGGACTATCCTGAGAATTCATTCACCATCATAGAACACCTTACAAGTGGTCTAATGGGCATAAATGCGGACGCCGAATCGTACTCCTTTAGCACGATACCAAGGTTGCAAAGTGAAATTGAACGAGGCCAAATGATAAATATTCCCATACTTTCAAACAAAATTTCAATTACCCATGAAGGAAATGCAAAAACATTGGCCACCAACCAAAAAGGGCCATCCATTCAGTGGACAGCACAATTTTCAGGCCATCATGAATATCTTTATGTGAACAATTATAAAGTAAGGTGCTTGCAGACCGAACAAAACGGAAGTGTCATTTCTTATTATAGTGTAATGTTAGACGAAAGGGAACAATCAATCATAGCAATAAATCCATCTTAAAATAGCCAACGAATCAAATCCCATTATTAAAAATGTTTAAAATCAAAAAACAACTCCTCGTGTTATTCGCCATCTTACTGGTGTCCATAAGCTGTAAGCAATCGAATACCCAAACTAAGGAAACCCAAAATCTACCCCGCATAGCCATTGCCGGCATCGGTATCGAATCAAGCACCTTCTCACCTGCCCAGACGCATGAAGAAGCCTTTCACGCCCGAATCGGGGATTCTATTTTCGGACGATATTCATTTTTCGATGAAGGTAGCGACATTCGAAAACGCGCGGAATGGGTTCCTGCGTTAGTAGGGAAATCGTTACCCGGTGGCATTGTAACCCGGGAAGCCTATGAATCGATGACGGAAAAAATATTAAAAATGCTAGAGGAAGGTGGCCCCTACGACGGACTTTGGTTCGATATACATGGCGCGATGAGCGTCGTAGGTTTGGATGATGCCGAAGGAGATCTGATCAAACGAATCCGAGAAGTTGTGGGAACGGATGTGTTGATTTCCACTTCCATGGATTTGCATGGAAATGTTTCCGAGCGATTGGCGGAACATTCCGATTTGATTACCTGTTACCGTATGGCGCCCCATGAGGATGCACTCGAATCAAAAAAGCGTTCCATAGACCTGATGTTGGATCGATTGGAGAACGGAAAAGGAAAACCCGAATACAAAGCTTGGATTCCCGTGCCCATTCTACTGCCGGGCGAAAAGACCAGTACACGCATAGAGCCCGGAAAAAGTTTGTACGCGCAGATTCCACCCGTGGAAAACCAAGATGGAGTTATTGATGCTGCTATTTGGATTGGATACGCTTGGGCCGATGAGCCCCGTAACCATGCCGTAGTTATGGTAACAGGAGATGACAAAGAACAGGTTACTGCCGGAGCGGAAAAATTGGCGAAAGCTTTTTGGGATGTCCGCAATGAATTCGAGTTCGTAGCCCCTGTAGCCACTTTGGAGGAAAGTCTGAAAATGGCCCTGACCAGCGACAAAAAACCATTTATGATCAGTGATATGGGCGATAACCCTACCGCAGGCGGGGCCGGTGATGTCACCTGGACGCTCAATGAACTTTTGAAGCGGCCTGAATTCAAAAAAGAAAATGGACCCTCATTGATCTATGCTTCTATTCCCGGGCCAGAACTCATTGAAGCCGCCTTAAAAGTAGGTGTTGGCGGAAAGGTATCCGCCCTAGCAGGGGCTCAGGTAGATGACCGTTTTGCTCCTCCCCTAAAATTAGAAGGAACCGTTACCGCCATCAAGGAAGGGGACCGTGACGCAGAGGTCGAAGTCGTGGTGAAAATAGGAAGTGTACATGTCATCGTAACTAAAAAACGAAAGCCTTACCATCAAGAAAAAGATTTTACCGATTTGGGATTGAATCCCAGGGAAAGTGATATTGTCGTTGTTAAAATCGGCTATCTGGTACCTGAACTCTATGAGA
>JBATIN010000250.1:0-2220 GCA_049667765.1 Flavobacteriaceae bacterium | reverse complement strand
AACTTCTCGTCTATCGCTTCTTGTACTTTTCCTTTTTTAGAACTCATTTCATGATTTTTTATACCTCCCAAAATTAAACAAATAATCGATAAAGAAATAATCTTATCAACTACACTAATATGGGGGTATTTATCCTGTTTATTGGTAGTATATCGAGCGGGTTCAAAAACATTAAAACTATATAAATGAACACTTTATCCAATTAAAATTTACTTGGCGAAAATTAGTGCCATACATCGTACCGTTTATGTGGCAATTCAACAATTGTAAGTTCTTTATATAGTATTAACCAAATCTTGATATAGAAAAATAAGCACTTTTTTATACCCCATATAATATTAGATGCTACAAATTGAACCTGACCTTACTAACACCGATTCGTACTTAGCAAAGGTAAAGCCCACATTGTAGCTTCTGGTTATAAGGAAATTGATCAAGCTGATTGATAAAATTATACTTATGAAGAAACTTTTACTCCAAAAAAACATTGTTTCCAAATTCATGCTGTTGACGTTCGCATTGACCTCAATATCAGTGAACGCACAATTGCAAAAAGCATTCTCGCCACGGTACTCTGAAACGATCAATGGTGATTTTACCATGATCGCCAATAACGTACTTTCACGACATGCCTCAAACAGCTACAACGGATCGCAAAGTAACCACGACTTCGATGACAACGTTTTTGTCGATATCGATGGTGACCCGAGCACTTTTAATTCTAGTAGTGCCAATTTGGCGAATCCTGCTCCGGGTAATTCATGTTTGACCATTGAGCGTGTATTTTTATACTGGGCAGCGGCAGATAAGGAATATGAAGTAGACAACGGAGGAAATGTTTTGGCCGGCAATGGGGGTACCGAGCCAACTTGGAACTATAACCAGATAAAAATGATGTTACCGGGTTCTACCGCTTATGATGCTACCCTCACTGCTGATGAAGTCATTTATAGAGGAAGAGACGATCATTTTGTGAACGACCCCTATATATGTGTTAAGGACATTACCTCATGGGTACAAGGTTTAGCCGACCCTTTTGGCAAATACCAAGTGGCGAATGTTAAAGCCACTGAAGGGCGATTACTTGGACATGGCGGCGGAAACGTTGGTACTTCAGGTGGGTGGCAGATCGTTTTTGTATATCAGAGCCCTACTTTGGCGCAAAAAAATATAACCTTATTCGATGGCTACGCCCATATAACTGCATCGCAGAACAATTTTGACGTTACTTTTAACGGTTTTCAAACAGTACCCAATGGAAGTGTAGATGCCGATATGATTATCGGTTCTTTTGAAGGTGACCGTGGTATTGCCCAAGATCAATTGTTGATCTACAATACAAACAACCTTTGGGAACCTTTATCAACGTCAATGCGACAGGCCGATAACTTCTTTAACAGTAAGATCACCGCAAACGGAACCGACTTTTTAGATAGAATGCCTGCCAGTACCAATACTTTAGGATATGACGCGGCCCATTTTAATCTTGATAACGATAGCAACCGATTAATAACAAATAATCAGACCTCGTCCGTTGTACGAATGACCTCTAACCAAGAAACTTACGGACTTTACCTTTTGGGTCTGGCCGTAGAAGTATGGGAGCCTTCATTGAACAAATTAGAATTGTACAATACCGCTTCCAATGAGAACCCACAAGCTGGGGAGACCATTCAGATTTATTTGGATGTTGCCAATACCGGTAACGATAATATAAGAAATTTGAGTTTTTCTACTACTGTACCCCCTGAAATGGAATTTGTTTCAGTATCGCCGTTACCTAGTGAAATAACCTACAATTTCAACACCACCACTCGAGAATTGACTTTTGACGTTGCAGATGGCTTTACCGATATAACCAGTGCCCCATATACCATACAATATGCGCTACAAGTACAAGATGATACCTATTTTTCCAATATACCTGCCTGTAGTTTTGACTCCAGCTCACAAACTATGGCAACTTTTTCAGGTGAAATAAACACCGCTACACAGACTTCGTATAGTTCGTTTACTTTCGATAATTGTGGCGTAGGAAACGGAGACCAGACCATTGTTACTATTAGTATAACCGATGTGCAGGCCCCTACTTTTGAAGGCACGCTTCCTTCGGATATAACAGTACAATGCGATGGCGTTCCTATCGCTGCAACCTTAACGGCTAAGGATTATTGCGATATGAACCCTGTTGTTACCTTTACTGAAACAACAACCAATAAC
>JBATIN010000249.1:0-3196 GCA_049667765.1 Flavobacteriaceae bacterium | reverse complement strand
GGAGGGGTAAATAGATTTTCCCTTCAAATCGACAGTGACCGTATTCTTGGGCAAGGTCACCGATTTTCCAACCTGAGCGACTTTTCCGTTCTGGATCAGCAAGGTAGCACCTTCCACTAGTTGTGTCGGGGTTACGTAGATCTTGGCATTGGTAAAGGCGGTGAAGTTGTCGTTCTTTGATTTTACTCCGTCGTTGGCAGGGAAGTAATCCTGTGAAAATAGTGTGGCACCGCACCAAAAAAAGGCGAGTGCGAGAAGTCTTGTTCGCATAAGGTATTGTATCAATGTTTTAGTCTTTCTAAAAATAAGGATAGTGAATGAATTTCGGAACACATATTCCGCATTTTTGATTATAATTCGTGTTGTTCGTAATAATTGACCAAAAGGGAGACTACCGAATTGTAGCTCATGATTCCTTCAACTTGATTGTTGGCCTTTAAAAAAGCGTTAAAAGTTGACTTGAAAACAGGTTCTAAGGGATTTTCATAGGAAAGCCAGAAATCGTTCATTTCTTTATAGTTCATAAGGATGCCCTCGTTCAATTTAGAATAGTGCTGATTGAATTGAGCTTCATCAACGCTTTGTAATTCTCCCAGACAGTAGGCCAAGGCATAGGTATATCCTGCATATTTGAAATAGGCATCTTCATTGGTGACCGTAACAAGATACCCAATGAAATTGGTCTCGTTTTCGGCCGAATAGCCCAATTGGTGGCCTATTTCATGCCCTGCCACGACGGGAAAACGATAGACGGGCATGGTGGCATTCACTTGTCCCTCGTTGGTAAAAGGGTTCAAGTAGCCCCCATATCCCATATAGGTCAAGGGTAGGCTGAAAATTGACTTTTTAATACTTGGCCGTTGATACTCCAAAAAGGGAATCTGTTTGCCTAGAACCCCATATCCATCAATGGTCTTTTTGAAAATCTCCTTTTTTGAATAGGGAATCCGTACCGCGGTCGCACTATCGGCAGTAATCTTATAATGACTTTCATTTGCCTTGACCGTCAAACGCTCTATAAATGATATGAGTTGTTCTTTGGTATGTGATTTTGGAAGCTGCAACTGATCGGCGATCGGTTTACGAAAATAATTGAGGCCCCACATGATATAAAAGGTAAAATAGGCCACCGAAATGATCATGGCACAATGTAATAGAAAGGTCATCGGCTTTGCCCGTATCGCACGTCGATGTAGTATGATATAGCGAAGGGCTAAAACGATTAAAACAAAATAAAGAATATCGCCTACCGAAAAAGGAAGCCAACCAAAGAGGCCCCTGAAAAACTGAGATAGTACGGGGTAAATGCCGGTGCTATAATATTTTTCAATACTATCCGGATGTTGGCTCGCCCATTTTACCAAAAATAGTTGAGGGATTAGGGCCAGGGCAATGCCTATTTTGAACGTAGATCGCATAGCTCCAAAAATAGCGATAAATGATTCATTTTGGTTTTGAAACCTTAATTTTGAAAAAAATAGCCTTACCTAATGAATGAAGCCATACGAAGTTTAGCACCTGCCCAGATCTGGAGTAATTTTGCCGACCTTAATGCGGTACCAAGACCTTCAAAGAAAGAAGAACGCGTGATTCAATTTATGATGGATTTTGGAAAATCGCTACATCTTGAAACTTTTAAGGACCGAGTAGGAAATGTAATTATCAGAAAACCTGCGAGCTCAGGCATGGAAAACCGAAAAAAGGTAGTGTTACAATCACACCTTGATATGGTGCACCAAAAAAACGCGACCACCGATTTCAATTTCGATACCCAAGGGATCGCTATGTATATTGATGAGGACTGGGTTCGCGCAAAGGGCACCACTTTAGGGGCCGATAATGGCATTGGGGTTGCCGCGATTATGGCCTTGCTGCAAAGTACCACAATTCCACATCCTGCACTTGAGGCTTTATTTACTATTGACGAAGAGACCGGCATGACAGGGGCAATGGGCCTTGAAGCGGGAATTCTGAACGGCTCGATCCTCTTAAATCTAGATACGGAAGAAGACGATGAAATCGATATCGGGTGTGCCGGCGGCATCGACGTAACGGCAACCGCGACCTATAAAGAAGTAGCCCTTAAAGCAGGATTCAAGGGGTATGAAATTACGGTAAAAGGACTCCATGGCGGCCATAGTGGAATCGACATTCATAAGGGTTTTGGTAACGCGAACAAGATTATGAACCGCATACTATACCAAGCCGATACCCATTATGCAGCACGAATTGTGGAAGTGATGGGCGGTAGTTTGCGAAACGCCATTCCTAGGGAAAGTATGGCCAAGATCGTGGTGCCTGAAAAAATGAGCGATCGATTTGAAAATGATTTTAAGGATTGGGCCGCGACCATAAAAACAGAATTAAGTGCTACCGAACCGGGGTTGACCCTGCTTTTGAAGCCTTGTGAAACTATTAAAAAAGTAATGGAAAACGAGGCTGGGTTTAATTTGATAAGGGCTCTTTATGCCGCACATAATGGGGTGTATGCCATGAGCTCGACCATTGCCGATCTGGTAGAAACCTCTAATAATGTGGCAAAGGTGGTGGTGAAAAACGGAGCTATTGAGATTGCGTGTTTGACCCGTTCTTCGGTCGATTCGGCGAAACTTGACTTGGCGAACGCCTTAAAAAGTACTTTTGAGCTGGCAGAATATCAGGTACGATTTAGCGGAAATTATCCCGGATGGAAACCGAATGCCGATTCGGCAATACTTAAGGTGTTGACCGAAAAATATAAACAGTTATTTACTGAAAGTCCGAAAGTAGTGGCCTGTCACGCGGGACTCGAATGTGGAATTCTCGGCAACCATTATCCAGAAATGGATATGATCAGTTTTGGCCCCACCATAAGGGGGGCACACTCGCCCGATGAACGGGTCAGTATTTCTTCGGTCCAAAAATTCTGGAAGTTTCTATTGGAAATTTTGAAGGACATTCCGGCAGCATAAGTGTTGGAGGCACTATATAGAGATTTAACAATCCTTTTCGGGCATGGATCATAATATTTAGTAACTTTAAAAAGCTTCTAAATCAAAATATTATGGGAATCAAGAGTTTTCAGGCCCCTCGTAAAAAACAACCGGACAAGGAAATTTTTTTCAAGGTAAGTGATTTTATGACCACAAAGTTGATAACATTCCACCCTGAACAGTCCATTGACGAGGTTATCAAAGCATTGATTAAATATAAGATA
>JBATIN010000248.1:0-9307 GCA_049667765.1 Flavobacteriaceae bacterium | reverse complement strand
GGCATAAATTGAATGCAAAATTCCAGTAATTCATCTGAGAAATTAACCATATAAGTACCATTAAACCATTAGGAAAATTTGGTATGGGCAAGAAAAAACTGTCATTTCAGGCTGTTGACCACCTGTTGCATTGCCTCTATCGTCTCGTCTAAATCGGCGTAGCTTAACGCATCGTTTAAAAAATAACTTTCAAAAGCACTTGGTGGTAGATAAATGCCTCTTTCTAGCATGCCATGAAAATACTTTTTAAAGGTTTCGTTGTTACCTTTGGCAGAAGTTTTGAAGTCAACTACGGGTTCATCGGTAAAATGTACCGAGATCATTGACCCAAATCGATTTATACTATAAGGTATTCCTGTGTTTTTCAACACATTGTCGAACCCTTCATGTAGATGCACTGTTTTGTCGGCAAGGCTTTCGAATATCTCGGGGGTATTGTTAAGTTCGGTAAGCATCGCTAGGCCTGCCGCCATGGCCAAAGGGTTGCCACTTAAGGTGCCTGCCTGGTACACCGCACCTTCCGGGGCCAAATGCGACATGATCTCGTTTCGTGCCGCAAAAGCACCCACCGGTAATCCGCCTCCTATGACTTTTCCAAAACAAAGAATATCGGCAGCGATTCCCAAAGCTTCTTGTGCTCCGCCCTTACCTAATCGAAAACCTGTCATGACCTCATCAAAGATCAATAATATATCATGCTGGTCACATAGTTCACGTAAACCTTGCATAAACCCTTCTTTAGGCTCAATACAACCCATATTACCTGCTATGGGTTCAATAATAATGGCTGCAATCTGATCTCTATTCGCGTTTACCAAAGCTTCAACACTATCAAGATCGTTGTACGAAGCCAACAAAGTATCCTTAGCAGTACCCTGGGTTACCCCAGGGCTATTAGGGCTTCCAAAAGTAACGGCACCACTACCCGCTTGAATTAGAAAAGAATCTGAATGCCCGTGATAGCAGCCTGCAAATTTTATGATTTTATCCCTACTCGAATACCCACGAGCCAACCGTACAGCACTCATACAGGCCTCGGTACCGCTGTTCACAAACCTGATCTTGTCAATATTCGGCACCATTGACACTGCTAGTTTTGCCAATTCGGTCTCAATTTCCGTTGGCATACCAAAAGAGGTTCCTTTTCTGGCCTTTTCGATTACTGCTGTGATTACCGGTTCATGGGCATGGCCCAAAATCAACGGCCCCCACGATGCAATATAGTCAATGAGGCGATTGCCGTCTTCGTCAAACAGGTATGCTCCTTTGGCCTCTTTTACAAAAATAGGATCGCCGCCCACCGCCTTAAAGGCACGCACTGGTGAATTTACCCCACCGGGAATATATTTTTTTGCCTCTGAAAACAAGGCGCTACTACGTTGATACCTCATCTTTTCAATTGAATTTTGCGGTTTTTACCACCAATTTTTGACCTACCGATATGTTACTATCATACAGATAGTTCCAACGTTTTAAATCGTCAAGCGAAACAGAATAGCTGCGTGAAATCGAATACAGGGTGTCACCTTGTTTCACGACATAGGTCTTGTTTTCCGAAACGCTCGGCGTATTCAGCGCAATGTCGGGCGAGGTCGAAATTCTATTCGCCTTGGATGACGCATCCTTACTATCGAATTTGTGCAAATGGTGCGTTTCAATAAGCGAAACCAACTTATGCGGGTAACGCTTATCGGTCGCATAGCCTGCTTTGCTCAGTCCTTTTGCCCAAGCTTTGTAATCATCGCTACGCAGGTCGAAAAGAAATGCGTAACGGCTTCTGCTCGCTAAAAACTTACTATGGTCTCTAAACGAGTACATGGGGTGGTTATATTTTCTAAAACATTCGCCTTTTTCATCGTCGTCATGGTAATCGAAATCACCTTCCCAACCGGTATGGCATTTGATTCCGAAATGGTTGTTCGTTTTCATGGCCAGTTCGCCTTTGCCCAACCCACTCTCAAGAAGGCCCTGGGCCAAAGTAATGCTGGCAGGAATGCCAAACGCCTTCATTTCCATTTGGGCGATTTCAGAAAAAGTGTTGATATACTCATCAATGGAAGCGACCTCAAAACGAATAAATTTTCCAGTATCTTCAGGAAGCGGAAACAGTCCGTCATCTTTATTTATATGGGTAACGGTTTTTGTAGACTCCTTTTTTGAGCTCACCTCTCGTTTAGAGAGCGATACGCTTTGTTTTACTTTACATCCTATTAAAAAAGTGCCTAAAAGAAAGGCCACCAGTATTTTTTTCATCAGTAATGGATCAGGGGTAGATTTTTTTGTTTTAATTTTTGGTTCATGCCCTCATTACCTTGTAGCCCTCCGGTATGGATGGCCAGAATGTTAGTATTTGGGGCGAAACCATCATTTTTTATCATATCTAAAATACCATAAATCATTTTTCCGGTATAGACGGCATCTAAAGGAATTTGGGTCATTTCATAAAAATCATTTACAAATTCGATCAGCTCAGCGGTTACTTTTGCATATCCCCCAAAATGATAATCCCTTTGTAATTGCCAATTCCTTCTAGGGGCAAATTTACGAATATCTTCCTTTAAAAAATTACCTATCAAGGCAGGAAATCCAAAAATGCGTTGTGCTTCTTCTGCTGAATTGCTAATACCCGCAAGGGTACCGCCGGTACCTACCGCACAACAGATAACGTCAAACTCTGCATCACCTGGCTGCAAGATTTCTTCGCAACCTTTCACGGCAAGGTCGTTAGTGCCACCTTCCGGAAGCCAGTAACCCGCCCCAAATTCAGCTTCCAATGTTTTCTTGAATTCTGGTAAATCCTTTTTACGATAGGCTTCACGTGAAACGAACTTGAACAGCATGCCATGCTTATGGGCCAGTGAAAGTGTCGGATTTTGGCGCCATTGAGAAAAAAGCTCGTCACCACGAATTACACCAATGGTATTTAAGCCCTGTACTTTTGCGGCATATGCTGTTGCAGCTATATGATTTGAATAGGCCCCGCCGAAAGTTAAAATGGTCTCGTAACCGGACTGTTTTGCCGCTTTTAGGTTGTAATGAAGCTTGCGAAACTTATTGCCAGAAATGTTAGGGTGGATCAAATCTTCCCGCTTTATGGTCAGGGAAACTTGTTTTTCTTTAAGAAGGGGAATGTTTATTTTTTGATTATCAACCGACACCTTGGCATCTTTTTACGGCCAAAGGTAATTGATAAAGGCGAATGCTTTTCGCTCCGAAGCATAATTCAGATTCTTTTCGTTCTGATAGGCCTCTCGTTCAAAGCTAATATTCTGATAGCCCTTATAGCCATCTAAGTAGTATAGCGAACGCAACAACCATTCTGCAACATATAGAACATAAAAGGGAAGCACTAACAATTCTTGCTGCTGTTTCAAATGTATTTTTTCATGGTGGATAAGCACAATATCGTCTTTTAAGGCATCGTTCTTTAAAATAATGAACGGCCAGAGCGATAGTCCAACATAGTTTTTATAAAAAAAATGCTTAAATACTAGAATCATAATTCAGTGCATAAACGCAGATAACCAAAGATAATTGTTATTATCAGCGTCAGAATTTAACATGTTGATATCTTGCCAACAATTGTACCAAAGTATAAAAATCAGGACTCAAGCCCTTAAAAGACTAGGTTTTTAGAGAATTGAAACCCGTTTATTAACAAGAAAGAATTAATTTTAACCTGCTATTGAAGCATAGACTAAGGTAAAATGAAGGAGTATATTCCACTCGAAGAAGGCGATTATTACCTATCTATCGAAGGTTTTAGGGTTTTTACGGTACAGTACCACCTAAAAAGAGGCTATTGCTGTGAAAGTGGCTGTAAGCATTGCCCTTACGGCTATGACCCCAAGACAAATTCTCAATAGAAAAACAGCCCTTCGGCATGATTTTTGAGAATTATAATTAAAAAAATAATTACACTATTCAAAAAAACTTGGTTATGAAAAGATTAAAAATTCTAGCGCTTCCACTTTTGACCTTACTCTTCTTAAGCTCTTGTGCTAATGTTCGGGTACTATCCGATTATGATAAAGAGGCAAATTTCAACAACTATAAATCGTACGCGTTTTATAAAACAGGTATTGATCAGGCCCAGGTTTCCGATCTTGACAAAAAACGTATTTTAAAAGCGATAGATACCGAGCTAAGTGCTCGTGGTTTTGTAAAATCAGAAACTCCAGATATTCTTGTTAGTATCTTCACCAAGGAAAAAGAACAGGTAGACATCTACAATAATTACTGGGGCGGCGGCTGGGGCTGGGGCTGGAACCCTTGGTATTGGGGCGGTTTTGGCCCAGGTTGGGGTGGCAGAAATGTGAGTACCCGTACCGAAGGATCCTTATATATAGACCTTATCGATTCGAAAAGTAGGGAATTGGTCTGGCAAGGCAAAGGCGCAGGCAACCTTAACAATATCAGCAATATAGAAAAGAAGGAGGAAAGAATTCGCGAATTCGTTTCCAAAATTTTAGAGGCCTATCCACCTAATGCGGTGGCCGGTAGATAAACTTCCACAGTAATAATTCAAAATAATTCAACCGTTCGTTTTACAGCGAAAGCTTTATAAGAACGGTTTTTTTGTGTCTTTTTTTGGCATTATTTTATTCTGAGAGACGCAACATGCAACAGAAGTTTCAAAAATCTATAAAACGCATTTTAACCTGTATTTTCTTTAACTAGCTATTTGGCTTTTGTAACTTTACATAACCTAAAAAAAGATTCGATGTCCTACGAAAGCAACGCCATTTTAGATAAGCTTCCTAAACATTTAAAGCAATATATAAAACCTCAGAACTATGATCACTATACGGCCATAGATCAAGCAGTATGGCGGTATGTGATGCGAAAAAATGTAGATTACCTGAGCAAGGTCGCACATAGATCCTATATCGAAGGCCTTAAAAAAACAGGTATTTCAATTGATGCTATACCGAACATGTACGGCATGAACCGCATTTTAAAAGAAATTGGATGGGCCGCCGTTGCCGTTGATGGCTTTATTCCGCCTTCCGCGTTTATGGAATTTCAGGCCTATAATGTGTTGGTTATCGCCTCCGATATTCGCCAAATAGACCATATAGAATACACTCCCGCCCCAGATATCATTCATGAAGGTGCGGGGCATGCCCCTATTATCGCCAATCCTGAATATGCAGAGTATTTAAGGCGTTTTGGCGAACTGGGCTGCAAGGCCATTTCCAACGCCAAAGATTTTGAACTCTACGAAGCCGTGCGACATCTCTCGATCATTAAAGAAGCTACGGGCACCCCGAAAGCAGAAATCGAAAAAGCTGAAAAACACATTGAAGTGCTTCAAAAAAATATGGGCGAACCCAGTGAAATGGCCCTGATCAGAAACCTGCATTGGTGGACGGTGGAATACGGACTTATCGGTACGGTGAAAAACCCTAAAATTTATGGGGCCGGACTGCTTTCCTCAATTGGCGAAAGTGCTTGGTGTATGACCGAATCTGTTACTAAAATACCCTATTCCATTGAAGCGGCACATAGTCCTTTCGACATTACAAAGCCCCAACCACAACTCTTTGTGACGCCGAATTTTGCATATTTAAGCCAAGTTTTAGAAGAATTCGCCAATAGTATGGCTATTCGCAAGGGAGGCTTATCAGGACTTGAGAAATTGATAAACTCCAGAGAATTGGGCACTATAGAATTAAGTACAGGCCTTCAAATTTCAGGAAATTTTAAAAGTGCGATTACACATGACGGCAAGCCGGTCTTCTTTCAGACTACAGGGCCAACCGCACTTTCGTATCGTGAAAAAGAACTTGTGGGACACAGCGTTCACAGGCACGCCACAGGGTTTGGCAGCCCTATAGGGAAATTAAAAGGCATCAACCTAGCCATCGAAGATATGAGTCCCAGAGACCTAAAGGCCTATAATATCTTTGAAGGGGAACTTGTTGCTTTAGAATTTGAGGGTAATATTAGTGTAACCGGGCAAATTATTACCGGCACTAGAAATCTGCGAGGCGAAATTATTTTGGTCACCCTTAAAAACTGTAAGGTCAACCATGGGAATACCGTGCTATATGAATCAAATGACGAACTCTACAATATGGCCATCGGTGAAAGGATCGTATCTGCCTTCAACGGCCCTGCAGATCTCAATAGCTTTGACCTTGTTACCCATAGGATTACAAGCAATACGATCAAACCATCGAGTACTACAAAAAAATTAAAATTAGAATTGCTTTACCGACAAGTACGTGAGTTTCGAAATGGCACCAATACAACCATCTCACGACATAAGGTATTCGAGGTGTTAAAAGCCGAACACCCTAAAGACTGGTTGTTGGCCGTAGAACTTTACGAACTGGCCAAAACGAACGGCGACATGGGTTTTTCCAAAGAAATCTTAACACATTTAGAGCAGGTTAAGCGCGACCAGCCTCAATTGGGCCACCTTATTGATAACGGTGTCTCACTGGTCACCAACTCTTTTGTGGTCTAATTATAAGATTAGTCCAAACCCTTATTGGTCAACGATATACTTATGAAATCACTTCCTTACATACTACTATTCACGTTTTGCACTATGGCCTATTCACAGTTTGAACCCAATTACGACGAAAGTAAAGTCCCGGATTTTAAGGTCCCTGATCCGCTAACCGCATTTAATGGGGAACCTATCCTAGATGCTAATACATGGCTCAATACACGTCGGCCCGAGCTCTTGGCTTTTTTTGAAAAGGAAGTATATGGCACCATACCAGGAACCCTTGATGATATTTCATTTGCCGTAATGGAAGAAAATGACAATGCCCTACAAGGCACCGCCAAAAGGAAACAGGTAGAAATCACCTTGACCAAAAACAACAGGTCTTTAAAATTCAATGTGCTACTGTACACCCCTAAGGCAATCAAGAAGGCGCCTGTTTTTATTGGGTATAATTTCTATGGCAACCAAACCATAACCTCCGATCCTGAAGTTTTCATTACCTCGGCTTGGAACATGAACAATGAAGCATTTGGCATTATAGACCATAAGGCGACCGAACAATCTCGAGGGGTCAGAACCCATCGCTGGGCGATAGACAAGATAATTGAGGGCGGATTTGGGTTGGCCACCATTTATTATGGCGAAGTAGATCCCGACAAAAATGATTTTAGCGATGGTCTACATGCCCTATTTTATAAAGAGGGTCAAATGAAGCCCGAAAATGAAGCTTGGGGAAGCATTGCCGCCTGGTCATTCGCGCTTAGCAGGGCCTTGGACTATCTTGAAACAAATCCAGAAATTGATGCTTCTAAAGTCATCGTTTTTGGGCATTCACGCTTGGGCAAAGCTTCGTTGTGGGCGGGGGCGACCGATACCCGTTTCGCCGGCGTCATCAGTAATGATTCGGGCTGTGGCGGGGCGGCACTTTCAAAACGAAAATTTGGGGAAACCGTGGGGCGTATCAACGAGAGTTTTCCACATTGGTTCAATGCCAATTTTAAAAAATATAACGAAAATGAGGAAGCCCTGCCCGTAGATCAACACCAATTGTTAGCCCTCATCGCCCCAAGACCGCTTTATGTGGCAAGTGCACAAGAAGACGAATGGGCCGATCCCAAAGGAGAATTTCTTTCTGCCCATTACGCGACCCAAGTGTACCAATTATTTAATAAAGATGGGGTTTCCACCGCAGATATGCCCGAAGTAAATTCACCTATTCAAAACACCTTGGCCTATCATATTAGAACCGGTAAACACGATGTAACCGATTACGACTGGGAGCAATATATTGCTTGGGCCAAGAAACAATTCTGAATTTAGAATTCAGAATTCAGCTTTATAACGCTTAAGGTTTCCATAGTTTCTATCGGCTCATTGCGGTACTCTAAGGTCCACCCCATAGAATTCGTGAGGATGTAAAATTTCTGAAGTTCGCTGATCAGCCTATTTTGGGCGTTGCCTTTTAAGGTAGAGGCTTCCACTTTCTTCATTAACGAGGCATTCACATTTTTTTTGATCTTGTTATAATCTTGGGCGGTAAACTGGTTCAAATAATCTGCGGAGACATCGTAGTATTCAAAATCAGGATTGAGCTTGATCTCGGGTTCCGGAATGCTCTTAATACGCAACACCTTGTTGGCATCATCGATCTCAAAATCGATTTGACTAAGGTCATAGGCGATAGTGACTTCGGCATTTACGACTACCAAGGCCTTTTTATCGGCAGTAATCAATGGCCCAAAAAGTTGTTGTGAATCTTTGTAATTATAGACTTCGGCAAAATGGCCTTCGGTAACAATAAGCTTTGAAACGTTTTTTATTTCTTGCTGGATCAACATCGAATTTTCCTGAAGAATGGATTTCTCCTTTTTATTATCGGTACAAGACCTGAAAATCAAGATGCCTGCTAACATCAGCAATGCGCCCGCTAAAACTTTTTTCATACATCTAAGCTATTAAAAGCATCCTTAACTATTGAACCTCATAAATGGATACCTCTGTTGAAGATACGTAATTTTGGTTTCAAGGGATTTCAAAAACTCTTGATGCTTTAAAGAATCGGGGTTGAAAGGGCGATGTAGTAATCCCTTTTGAACGGCATCCACCTTTTCCATGGTTGGAAGCGTTTCTTCTGAAATCCAGACCTGCACGAATTTCTCCCAAATATAATCCACAGCAACTTGATTGGGGTGTAGCATATCGGCTTCATAAAAACGATAATCACGAAGTTCATCCATCATAATTTCATAAGAGGGAAAATAAGCCCCCCCTCTGCCCCTATCGTATGTGGGGGAGTTAATTAAATTATGAATAGCCGATATCAAATGAGCCTTGCTTATTTGGTTTTCTACATAACCATCTTTTACGTGGCGAACCGGCGATATGGTAAAAATGAAATGTGCTTTTGGGTTAATCGACTTTATCAAATCAATTATAGTCTCCAAACTTTTTTGAATTGTAGCCACGGAAAGCAATTCTTTTGAAAACTCCTTTTGTGGTACTTTGTGGCAGTTAGCGACCACTACTGCCGAGGCATTATATTTATAGACCCAAGCCGTACCTAAAGTTAGCATAACATGGGTCGAATTTCTCAGCTTTTGATGCGTTGTTTGAAGGCCATCATTTAATTTTTTCAGTAATACCGTTTCTGAAACATCACTTAGATCAGAGTGCGCATCAAAACAATGCCAGCGTTCATTATGAAAAAAAAGGTCTTTTTCAGTAAATAACGCATGATGTACAGATCTAGAAACCAGCATTTCTATCGCCTTCGGATGAAAGCAGATACCCAATGGGTTTTGAAAGGACCCAAACTTAAAATACTTGAATTTTTCACCGATGTTT
>JBATIN010000247.1:0-2641 GCA_049667765.1 Flavobacteriaceae bacterium | reverse complement strand
TTTAGGGTTTTTGGCCCAGAACAAGGGAGCTGAAATGTCGTACTCTATGTGGGATGCCTTTTGGGGCTTTATTCCTGGTTCGGTAGGTGAGACGCCTACGTTTTTGATCCTTTTAGGGGGTCTTTTCCTGATTTTTAGCAAAATTGCTAGTTGGAGGATCATGCTTAGTGCCGTACTTGGTTCTTTGGTCATGGGGCTTGTGTTCAACCAAGTCGTAGATATGGGATGGATTACCGAAACTAGTAAGTTCTATGGATTAATGAGCTTTGACTTTTGGAAACACCTCCTTGTTGGGGGCCTTGCCTTCGGTATTGTCTATATGGCTACCGATCCGGTTACAGGCTCTCAGACCAATCGGGGAAAATGGATATATGGGTTTCTTATCGGGTTTATGTCAGTCATGATTCGCGTGTTCAATCCGGCCTATCCTGAAGGGGTTTTCTTGGCCATTTTATTAATGAACGTTTTTGCACCGACCATAGATCATTATGTAGTACGTGGCAATGTGAAACGAAGATTGAAGCGTTTAAAAAACGCCACTATAGTACCGAAAGACTCGGATCAAGAAGCAAAAAAATTGAAAGTAGAAACTGTTTAACCATGGCAATCAATACAGATAAGAACCTTTATACCGTAGTATTTGCCGCCGTAATGGTGGTGATCGTCGGTTCCATCTTGGCTTTTGCGGCCTCGGGCCTTAGCGAGCGTATAAAAGAAAACGAACGTTTTGAAATGCAGCAGAACATTCTTTACGCCATGGGTGTAAATGAAAATGGAGATGATACAGGTAGCGTGCACCGTATACCTGTAGATAAGGTAGAGGGAGAGTTTACCAACTTCATAAAACAACAATTGGTCATTGAAAATGGTAAAGCTACCGAGGGTAAGGAAGCCTACATGATCGATATGAAAAAGCAGCTTGCTGCTAGAAGTAAAGGAGAGGCCTATAAGCTTCCGCTTTTTATCGGAGAGAAAGATAACAAGAAGTATTACATCATGCCTATGTACGGAAAAGGGCTATGGGATGCTATTTGGGGCTACGTGTCCGTTGATGAAAATTTGGTGGTACAAGGTGTTTATTTTGACCATAAAGGAGAAACACCGGGTCTTGGCGCGAACATAAAAATGAGATATTTTATGGACGATTTTGCTGGTGAGAATATTTTAGACGGAGGTCAATATGTAGGCATTAAGGTGGCCAAAGGCAATAATGACCCATTGAATAAAATAAAAGACGATAACGAAGTCGATGCGTTGGCAGGTGCAACTATTACAGGAAACGGGGTATCGGCCATGATCAAAGAGACCTTTAATTTATACAAACCTTATTTAGAAACCATAAGTACAAAATAATATGGGCTTACTAACAAAAAAAGATGCCGCGCTTATCTTAGATCCGCTGGCTGACAATAATCCAATTACAATCCAGGTATTGGGTATTTGTTCGGCCCTTGCGATTACTGCAGAACTGCAGGCATCATTGGTGATGGCCATTTCGGTCATGTTCGTATTGGGTATGGGGAATGTTGTTATTTCCCTGATGCGAAATATTATTCCTTCCAAAATTAGGATTATCGTTCAGTTAATCGTCGTTGCCGCGCTGGTGATCATCGTTGATCAAGTCTTGAAAGCGTTCGCGTACGAATTGAGTAAAACACTTTCAGTGTTTGTTGGCCTGATTATTACCAATTGCATCATAATGGGGCGTTTCGAGGCCTTCGCATTGGCTAATGGTCCATGGCGATCATTTTTGGATGGCATCGGTAACTCATTGGGTTACGGCATCATCTTGATCATTGTTGGGTTTTTTAGAGAACTATTGGGTTCGGGCACCTTGTTCGGGTATCCGGTATTGGGCGATCCCATAGCAAAAACAGGATTATATGCCACAGGGTACGAGAATAATGGGTTCATGATTATTCCACCCGCGGCACTTATTGTTGTAGGTATCATCATCTGGGTACAGCGTTCAAGAAATCCAGCTTTGGTAGAAGAAAACTAAATAAAAATTTAAGCGTAGCATAATGTTAGAACATATAGAACTTTTCTTTAAATCCATCTTCATAGATAACATGGTGTTTGCCGTATTCTTGGGGATGTGCTCTTACCTTGCAGTATCGAAAAAGGTAACAACAGCGGTCGGGTTGGGTGCAGCGGTCATCTTTGTATTGGCGGTAACGGTACCCCTTAACTGGCTATTGGATCAGTATTTATTGCGCGATGGTGCTCTGGCATGGCTTGGTCCTGAGTATGCTGAATACAACTTAAGCTTTTTATCTTTTATTCTATTCATTGCCACCATTGCGACAATGGTGCAACTGGTAGAAATCGTGGTAGAGAAATTCTCGCCTTCACTATACAATTCATTAGGTATTTTCCTTCCCCTGATCGCAGTAAACTGTGCTATTTTAGGAGGATCACTATTTATGCAATCTAGAGATATTCAGACTTTAGGACTTGCTTTTAATTATGGGGTCAGTTCTGGAATAGGATGGTTTTTGGCTATTTTGGCCATTGCCGCCATTCGTGAAAAAATCAGATATTCAAATGTACCACCAGCGTTAAGAGGCTTGGGGATTACATTTATTATTACTGGTTTAATGGCTATCGGTTTTATGAGTTTTGGTGGTATGTTAACAGG
>JBATIN010000246.1:0-4864 GCA_049667765.1 Flavobacteriaceae bacterium | reverse complement strand
ATCTAGTTCGAGGACTCTGAAATGAATCTTGTTCCATTGGAGGCGTTCAATTACCTTGTGCCAGCCCTTTTTTATGACATAAGCAAATGGTACTTGAACCGAATCGAGCGGTTTAAAATAATTTTGATACAACACTTCTTTTGTAAAGGGCCTTGACCGGTCATATTTTAGTCTAGGAAAACCGGTTACTTCGCTGATGAGGGTATCTGCTTCAAAACCTTTAAAGTTGAATTTGGATGCTCGGATGGTATCTATGGCCCATTGTGTGGGGTAGTATTTTATGGTTTGATCGTTTTTTTGTGCATTTTCCCTAAGCTTTTTTATTTTTTTTCCATCTTTCTCGGTGATAGCAAGCATATCTGCCATTAGTTGATAGGTGCCTTCCACCCTTTTTTTGTAGGGTTTCAACATATGGGTTTCCACCATCATACCTACGGTATTCCATAGGGTAGTATAGCCGGTAGAGTATCTCGGATGGTCCATGAATTGAGAAAAACCAGCTTCGGGTACTTCGTTAAAAACGTTCACGTATGGTGTAATGTCCCAGTTTGATTTTGACAGTGACTTTTCGAGTTGTGGCATCATTTCTCGATTCAAATACTCGCCCAATTCGCCTCCTAATTTATTGTGCTGGGTAAAAAGATGGGTTAGGGTATATTGATAATCGGCCCCGTTACTTACGTGGTTGTCTATGAAAACATCCGGATTGACCAAGTGGAAAATTTCAGCAAATGTTTTGGCATTTTCGGTATCTGATTTAATGAAGTCCCTGTTAAGGTCATAGTTTTGGGCATTTCCTCTAAATCCATAACTTTCAGGTCCATTTTGGTTAGCGCGGGTGGTACTATTGCGGTTTAGCGCCCCACCGATATTATATATTGGAATTGTTGCCAAAACCGTATTGGCCGGTTGGGGCAGTTTGCCAATGGCTAAGTCTCTATAAAGTAACATGGTAGCATCAATTCCATCACTTTCGCCCGGATGTATGCCATTATTGATCAAGAGAATGGTTTTGTCCTCCGCTAATTTTGCGAAATTAAAATTTCCATCAGCATTAAAAGTTACAATATGCAATGGGTAACCGCTATCGGTCGTCCCGATTGTTTGAATATTGATTTCAGGAAACTCTTTTGCCAATTGTATATAGAAATCGATAACCTGTAAATAGGTAGGGGTTTCATTACCGCCGGTAGTTTCAAAGTGGGTCGGAAAATTTAAAACTTTATCGTCGGTTTTTTGTTCGCATGAAACCATGGCCATAAGAAAAAACAGTATGATATAACCTCGTTGCACCTTAAAACCTTTTTGTAAATGATTAAATGTAATAACAAAATTAGGTAAAATATAGGCAAGGTTTACAGCTAGGCCACTTTAGTAATTTCGGCAAGGTCGGTTTTTTGAATAGGTTTGCTGTTATAGGTTATCGTATGATGTGTTTTTGCTTTATATTTTTCCCAATTATCTCGATCTGTGGCATCAATTGAAGAGGTAAGTATGTTTATGCGCACTTTTTTATCGATAGGTAGTTGTAAGAACTCTTCAAGAAATTGCCAACCATCCATTACCGGCATGTTAATATCTAGGAATATAACTTCGGGTACGCAACTATTTTCTTTGTATTCCTGGAGGATAAAATCCAATGCCAATTTGCCATTTGCAAAATGTGTTATAGAGTCACATGCAACAATAAGGCTCAACATTTTTTTAATGCCAAAAATTAAAATTGGGTCGTCGTCTATTATGTAGATCGTATTAATTTTTCTCATTGAAATATATTTTAAATGTAGAACCTATTCCAACGGTACTATCAACCTCTACTTTCCCGTTCATGGCAAGAATCTGATTTTTAGATACGTATAATCCAATGCCTTTGGCTTCTTTATGGTCATGAAATGTTTTGTACATGCCAAATAGTTTGTCGCCGTACTTTTTTAGGTCTATTCCAGAACTATTGTCTTCAATACTTAGAACCGTATAACCATTACGGCGTCTGGTGCTTAGAATTACAACAGGCTTTCTATTCGGCATTTTAAATTTTATGGCGTTGGTAATAAAATTCATTAAAATACTTTTTAAATAAGAAGGATAGACATTGATCTCAACGTCTTCAGATATCTGGTTTCTTATTTTTGCATTATTATTTATTAGAAAGCCCTTTAAATTTTCTTCGACCATATTTACATAATCTCTAAGCTTGACCATCTCCTTTTCAATGGTCAAATTTGTATTTATGGCAACTACTTCGTTTAGATTGTTCAGGGTTTCTAAAAGACTGTCTGAAGAATGGCTCAACATTTTTAAGATTTTATCTTTTTCCTGTTCGTTTTCTTCATCAATCAAAAATCCCAAGAGCATCGAGAAGTTGGCAGTATGAGACCTAAGGTTGTGCGATACGATATGGGCAAATTCAATAAGTTTTTTGTTTTGCTTTAAGGTTACTTCAATAAGATCGTTTAGCTCTTTTTCTTTTTGTTTTATTTCCGAGATGTCGATCGACATTCCCATGACACCCGCTACTTCATTTTGCTCGTTGAAAAATGGCACCTTGTAAACGGAAAATGTAGTTTTACTACCATCTTTTTTCACGCAAATATGTTCCCTGGCCAAAACAGGTTCAAGGGTGGTCATCAGCCTTAAATCCTCATCTCGTGCTATTTGCGCAGTCTCTTTTTCAAATAGGTCAAAGTCATTTTTACCAATTATTTTTTCGGGTCCTCCCAAACCTACAAAATCACACTCTGCCTTATTGACCAAGATTTTTCTTGATTCCCGATCTTTTATATATAAACTGATCGGGAGATTGTCGATCAAGGTTTGAAGTAAACGTTCGTTTTCTTTAGTTTTTTTCTCGGCTTTTATCTGCTCCGTAACATCTTGGTAAGACCCAATCAAGCCAAATAACTTTTCGTTATGAAATATGGGCTTAATCACTACGTTAACGGTTTTCTCCATTCCGTTCGCTGTAAGTATTTCTAGTTTGCCGCTCCAACTAAATCCGTTGGACAATGCATTTTCTATGGCCATAAAAATGGCATTTCGACAATATCCGTGCATAAAAAAACCTATAGCCAATTCTAAGCTTGGCTCAAAATCTTCGGGTACTTCATGAATTGCCTTTGTTATATGGCACCAATGAACTTTTTCGGTAATGGCGTCATATTCCCAGGTTCCGGTTTTGGTAATCTCCGACTTTTCATTAAAAAGAATCTCAAGCTTCTCTAGTTTAAAGCCTGTTGAAATGTGTTCAGTGATATCGCTTAATTGTACAATGGCCCCAATTATATTTTCTTTTTCATCGTACCAGGGTATATTTTTCCATTCTAACCATTTCGTTTCATTTTGATTTCTTATTGTAATTTTCCCCGGTGTGCCTTTTATACTTTTTTTCAAACAATTTTTCCAATCGTTACTCTTGATGTTGAGTGTTGAATAAATTGACTTGCCAAGAATATCAATATTATCAACCTCAAATTCGTGATTCCATAGATCGGAGACATACACGAATTCAAACTTTTTATTGATGAATGCAGTAGCTTGAGGCAGCTGCCTTACCAAATAATTAGCAGTAAAAATTTTATTGGTTTTCAAAAATGATGTAATTTCTTACGAAAATAATAAGAATATGTTTTAATTGAATATTATTGTTGTGAAAAGGTCAATTTGCGTTGTTTGGCTGCAAATATCAGATGAATGGCGGTAATTAAAATCAATAAAGAAGGCTAGTTCTTACATATATAAAATTAATATATATAACAATTAGAGTTAAAATTTGTAAGGAAACTTACAAAAATATCATTTTTGATTTATGCGTACCGTATCGGGTACAAGACCTGTGTAATCCCCCCCATTTCGAATTACATCCCTAACAATCGAAGAACTGATATACGATTTTCCGGAGGAAGTCAAAAGAAAAACAGTTTCGATTTCTGAAAGTTTTCGATTCGTGTGGGCAATGGCTTTTTCAAATTCAAAATCACCAGGGTTGCGCAATCCCCTTAAAATAAATCCGGCGCCTACTTTTTTACAAAATTCCACGGTAAGGCCTTCATAAGTCATTACCTTTATTTTGGGCTCTTCTGCAAAGGCTCGAGTGATAAAAGCCATGCGCTCTTCTAAAGTAAACATGTACTGCTTTTCGGCATTGATGCCGATGGCAATGATCAACTCGTCAAATAGCGTGATTCCTCTTTGAATAATGTCAAAATGCCCTAAAGTAAGAGGGTCGAAAGAACCTGGAAATATCGCACGTTTCATATAATAAAGGTACTTATTTTACTTGATAATCTAGAATTAAATGCTCCGAGGGCTTGGCTCGAAATAAAAATGTGTTTTCTTTAAATTCCTTAGAGCCTGCCATGAGGAAGTTTATTTCAATGCCTCGTCAATGGCACTTTCGAACAGCTCAGAAAGACTTATACCGGCTATTTTGGCCTGTTGCGGAAGTATGCTCTCAGTAGTCAGCCCAGGTGTAGTGTTCATCTCTAACATAAAAGGTTCGTTATCTACAAAAATAAACTCACTACGCGAGTACCCTTTCATTTTTAAAAGCTCGTAGGCACGCTTTGCCATTTCCGATACTTTTTTTTCTTGATCTTTGGAAATTCTTGCAGGCGTTATCTCTTGCGACTTGCCTTCGTATTTTGCGGAATAATCGAAAAAATCATTTTCACTTACGATTTCGGTAATGGGTAGTACCTTGGTCTTTCCTTTATAGGTGATGACGCCTACAGATACTTCTGTTCCATCTAAAAAAGCCTCGATCAATATTTCATCATCCTCTTTAAAAGCAATGTCAATGGCTTTTTCAAGTTCTTCGACTTTGTAAACTTTTGAAATTCCAAAACTACTTCCGGCCCTATTGGCC
>JBATIN010000245.1:0-7624 GCA_049667765.1 Flavobacteriaceae bacterium | reverse complement strand
GTTATTTGGGATATATATATAACTGAAAATCGGTGTTTTACGTATTTTATCGAAGGTCTTTGTTGTGAAGCGGGAAATTACTGTGGTAAAATCACTGTTTTAAAATCTGTAGCCGCATTTTACAGAGCAAAAGGATTCCAAAGGCGTATAAATACAAAGACCGCAATACATTTAGAGTTGCGGTCTTTGTTTGGAAAATTAAAATATATATCCAGGTTACATGTTTACAATAATAAATTCTGAACGTCGGTTGAGGTAGTGTTTTTGCTCTGTACACGCAACAGTACCGTCACAATTGTTTAGCAACCGGTCTTCACCATAACCGATCGCACTTTCAATTCGTTCTGCACTAATGCCGTGGGCGATGATATATTCCTTGGTCGATTTTGCCCTATTGTCAGACAGATACCTGTTGTACGCTTTTTTACCCCTTGAATCGGTATGCGATTCAATTTTAATGACCATATTCGGATACTCTTTCATAACAGAAACCAATTTATCCAATTCTTTAGCAGCATCTGGCCGTATATTATGCTTGTCAAAGTTAAAGTGTATCATTTCGGTTTTCAATTTCTTGATTCCGTCTTCAATTGCAATCATCTCTTTTAGGCGTTTCATGGCAATGTCTACGTTTACCGTATCGTTTTGTGTTAAAACTACCTGCTTTTCGTCATCAAAGAATTCTTTTTTGACAGTTTTCAGGGTGTATTGGGTGTCTGCCTCTAAATCCTCAAAAATAAAACTGCCGTCATCTTCGGTCATAACTTCTTTTAACTTTATATTGTTTTCATCTAAAAGCTGAACAAGTGCCTGAGGCATAATATCGCCCGTTACCAGTTCTGTTACTATCCCTGCAATTGCGTTTTTGTTCGTTGGAACTTCTTCAAGAATCAAATTCTTAAAGGAATAGATATCATCATCACCCTTGCCACCTATTCGGTTGGAAGCAAAAAAGCCTTTCTGGGTCTCCTCGTCTATGATATAAGAGAAATCGTCAAGATTACTGTTTACGGGCTGACCTAAGTTTTCGACTTCTTGAAAGCCTTCTTCTTTAGTATAGGCCACTTCAAACACATCTAATCCTCCTAAACCGGTATGTCCGTCTGACGAAAAATATAATTTCTGGTCGTTGATGAACGGGAACATTTCCCTTTTTTCCGTGTTGATTTCAGGTCCTAGATTACGAGGTTCTGAAAACGAACCATTGTCAAGAACATCGACCACGAAAATGTCGGTTTCACCAATGCTTCCTGGCATGTCTGAAACAAAATACAATTGTTTTCCATCAGGGCTCAATGCCGGATGGCCTGTAGAATAATCATCGCTATTAAATGCAACTTCTTCGGCCTCTATCCATTCTCCGTTCACTTTTTTAGATCGATAAATTTTAAGATGGTTAATTCCGTTTTTGTCCCTCTTTAGTTTTTTGCCATAATTATTTCTAGTGAAATACATGGTGCTGTTATCGGGCGAAAAAGTTACTGAAGCTTCGTGATATTTTGTATTTATTTTTTTAGAGAATTTTAATGCATCTTTTAGACCTTGTGTCTCTTCATTTATTTTTGCAACATAAAGGTCGAGATAGGGCTGATCGTTCCATTTATATTTTCGGGTATTTAGAAAAGAAGAATCTCTTGCCGAGGCGAAAACCACCTGATTGGAATCTAAGAACATTGGCGAAAACTCTGAGTACTCTGAATTTATGGCCAAGTTTTGAATTTCGAATTTCTTCTGGCCATTCAAAATATTGTCCAAAACTACTTCGGCCTTAACAGATTCGTTATCATCAACCTCAGTATCCTCATTTTTCATTTTCCGGTTGTAAAGTCGCATAAGTCGCTTTGCACGGGCGTATTTTCCGGTACCTTTTAATGTATGGGCGTATTTAAAGATATTGTCAGCAGACATATCGTTACCATATTGAGAATACAATATGTTATACCAATGATAGGCTTTTTCCATATTGGTATTAAAATAATGGGCATCGCCGGCTTTTTGAATGATTTCATACGAATAGTTCTTTTCTCCTTTTTCTAAAATCTGCTCGTAAAGGTCAGCAGCTTCGGCATACCACATTTTATCAAAATAATGATCGGCTTTTTGAGCCAATTTACTTTTATTAGGAGTATTGTTGATACTAACGTCTGGGGTATCGTCTTCTGCAAATTCGTTCAAATAGTCATAGCTAACTTCCTCTAGGGCTACTTCCGGAGCTGAATTGTTGGTTTGGGCCGTGCTTTTCGATGCTTTAGAAGGCTCTTGTTCGGCCTCATTACTGTTGGATTCGCCCACTTTAAGAATCCAGACATCTTCATCGTAGTTGCCATCAAATCCAGAAACGCAGTTTGAAATGGCCTTACGCCAATCTAGATGATGTTGTAGGTAAAAGTAATTTAGATTGTTTTCATCGTTGTGGATAATGCCTGGGTTAAAGCCTTTTTTATTTAGCTTTTTTATCGTTTTGTTTAATTTCTTAGTAACGTTGCTATATACACCAGCAATGATATAGTAGCCATTTTCAACGCCATCAATCGCTTCAAATGTGCGATTTGGAATATTATTGGCCTTAGCCTCTTCTTCAAAGGTTTTTTCTTTTTCTACGAAAACAGGGGTACTGTTTGGTTTTTGATGCAATAGGGGTGCTTCATATGTATCATCACCGAAAGTAGTATTGCTGAGGTCCATTGTGTTTTGCGCAAAAAGACCTGTTACAAAAAGTAATGCGTAGGTTGTAATAAGGTTTTTCATGGTTGGTAATTAAAAGAATCTTTGGGATTTGAGCATGTTTTCCTTTGTTATCAAATGATATCTAAGAAAAATTTCATGTGTGCCCGACTTAAAATTATTTAGTTCATTAATGCTTCAATCATAGGAATAGCCTATGTTAAATTGAGGCGAAACCTGCATACCTAATAGTGAGCTAATAGAGTCGTCCCATCTGTAGTTAACGCCTAAATTTAGCTTTTCGTATACCAAAAAGATGTCAGAGACGCCTACTGCTAAGGCTGCGTCAAATACATGCTTGACAAAAACAGAGAGTTTTGAACTTCAAATCATGGTTCAGGGCAAAAACATAACTGCCGACCATGAAAAAATGCATTAGCTGTAAAGACTCGGATTCTTAAACATCTTTTTTATGTTACACAAGCTATTGGCCATTTGGCAATTCGCATCACTAGGTTTTTCTAGTCTTAGGTCAGGAGCGTTAAAATCTCTCATATTTAGGACCGTTAAGGTAAAATTAGAAGAATCTTCTAGAATAGTTATTATCCCTTTATCCGGCATATACGCAATTCCGTCGGGTAGGCCAAAGGTGAAGTTAGAAATGTAATTTACTATTTTAGCGGGTCTTATGGACTTGCCTATTTGACGATAAAATGATTTTTTGCGATTTTATCAAAAGTCGGTAATAAAAAAAGCCTTCCGTAAAACGGAAGGCTTTTCTCTATTGGAATCACCAATATCAGTCTTTTTTTTCTTTAATTTTTTCATCCTCTTTCGAGGCGTCTTTGAATTCTTTGATGCCACTGCCTAGACCGCGCATGAGTTCCGGAATCTTTTTTCCTCCAAAAAGAAGAAGAACGACCATTACGACTATGGCAATTTGCCAAGGTCCTATCGCTAAAAATATATGTAGTGCTGCCATAGATTATGATTTAATGGATAACAAATGTACTAAAAAAGTAATTAGGTTGCTGTTAATAGTAACGCTAAGACATTTATTTAATTGTTCCTGCCTTGGAAGAAGCTAGTGATAAAAGCTATTTTTGGAATGTTGCGTTAAGCCGCTCATAAAATTTAGAAGATAGGGACCAAAATTCTATAGCATGTTTATCTTTGTTGAATATGGCGAACAAAGTCAAAAAAAGAAAGGAAATAAAACGGAAACTTCTACACAAGTACCGCTTGGTCATTTTGAACGAGAGTACTTTTGAGGAGAAAATTTCCTTTAAGCTTAGTAGGTTGAACGTTTTCGTCACAGGGTCATTATTCATAATTGGGCTCATTGGGCTGACTATTCTTTTAATCGCCTTTACGCCCTTGCGGGAGTATATACCCGGGTATTCATCAACGAAACTTAAAAGACAGGCCACCGAACTTACGTATAAGACCGATTCCCTGGTGCGTACTTTAAATTATACCAATCGTTATTTAGATAATATTCGCATGGTCTTAAAGGGCGATATTGAGAACAACACCATTAACCGTGATTCTCTTTTTGAAAAGTATAAACTAGATCCTTCTACCGTTGATCTAACACCGATAAAAGAAGACTCATTGCTAAGGGCTGAGGTTGCCCTTGAAGATAAGTATAACCTGTTTGAACGAAATTTAGAACGAACGGGTTTAGTTTTTTTCCCACCGATCAACGGAATTGTTACGCAAGGTTATGATGCCGACAAAAGGCATTATGCTGTTGATGTGGTGGCCCCTAAAGATACTCCGGTGAAGGCAGTGGCGAATGGCATGGTAATTTTTGCCGAGTGGACCGCCGATACGGGCTATGTAATTATTTTGGAACACAAAGAAGGCCTGTTAAGTGTGTACAAGCACAACGGGTCGTTGAATAAAGTACAAGGTGATATGGTTAAATCGGGAGAAGTCATCGCATCTGTAGGAAATACCGGGGAATTGACCACTGGACCACATCTTCATTTTGAACTTTGGGATAATGGTACGCCGGTCAACCCTTTGAACTTTGTAGATTTTAAATAACCACATGTCCTTAAAATCCATTGCAGCCAAAATGTTCGCCAAAAGCATTGCCAAAAAAACGGCAAACTGGCTTAACGACCCTATTGGAACACAACACAAGGTCTTTCAAGAATTGATACGGAGGGCAACGCCTACTACCTTCGGGCGAGATCATGGGTTTGCCGAGATAAAAACACATGCCAATTTTGTAAAAAACGTACCGATTCGTGACTACGAGGCCTTAAAACCGTATGTTGAAAAGGTGGTACAGGGCGAAAAAGATATTCTTTGGCCAGGCAAACCCTTGTATTTTGCCAAAACTTCGGGTACGACTTCCGGGGTGAAGTACATACCCATTACCCAACCATCGATTGAACATCAAGTAGAGGCTTCCAGAAATGCGATTTTAAATTATATACACGAGACCGGAAATGCCGATTTTGTCGACGGTCGGATGATTTTTTTACAAGGGAGTCCTGAAATGCAAGAAAAGAACGGGATAAAAGTGGGAAGGCTTTCTGGTATTTCGGCCCACTACGTACCTGGCTACCTTCAAAAAAACCGATTACCCAGTTGGAAAACGAACTGTATCGAAGATTGGGAGACCAAGGTGAACACGATTGTTGACGAAACGGTAAATGAAAATATGACCGTTATTGCCGGCATTCCATCATGGGTTCAAATGTATTTTGAAAAATTGCAGCTAAAGACAGGCAAGAAAATATCGGCCCTTTTTCCAAACTTTCAATTGTTCATCTATGGAGGCGTCAATTATGAGCCTTATCGCGAGAAATTTGAAAGGCTAATAGGTAGAAAAGTAGATAGTATTGAACTGTTTCCTGCCAGTGAGGGCTTTTTTGCCTACCAAAACTCCCAAAAGGAAAAAGGAATGCTATTGTTACTAAACTCAGGAATCTTTTATGAATTTATAAAGGCAGACGAGTTCTTTGAGAATAAGCCGACAAGGATTACTTTGGCCGATGTTGAACTCGGCGTAAATTATGCCATGATTATTTCTACCAATGCCGGTCTATGGGCGTACAATCTTGGAGATACCGTTCAGTTTATTTCTTTGAATCCCTTTAAAATAATAGTTTCAGGCAGAATTAAACACTTTATATCTGCCTTTGGGGAGCACGTGATCGCCAAGGAAGTTGAGGCTGCCATGCAACAGGCCATTTCACAGACCGATGCGCAAGTCAACGAATTTACCGTTGCGCCGCAAATAACGCCTGAAAACAATGAATTGCCCTATCATGAATGGTTGGTGGAGTTTGAAAAAGAGCCATCGGACATGCTAAAGTTCAGAAATGTTTTGGACAAGGCTATGCAGCGGCAGAATAGTTATTATTTTGATCTGATCGACGGTAAAATATTACAGACCCTAAAAGTGACTCCAATTGTACAGCAAGGGTTTCAAGCGTATATGAAATCCATAGGAAAACTGGGGGGCCAAAATAAGGTGCAAAGGCTCGGCAACGATAGAAAGGTCGCCGATCTACTTTCAAAATTTAAAAATCAATAATATTAGTTGTAATTTAGTCGTAAACCACGCATGGGCAAAACAACCAACACTACAAGAGCTCAAGAATCAACGAATGCAATAGAACGGCTCTATATCACGATGCGGCATCTGTTCAATCGTGGGTTTTATAAACCTACAGGAGTCTCGGGCGAAACTATTAAAAACGCATTACTTCAACTTCGCCCTGAAATTTACGGATCCATTGCAGAAGAAAAGGCCGAATTGAACGGATTGATTTATGTGCTTGAACGCTTGCCCGAAGGTATTGAACAATGCCGTTTTATCAATCTTACCTCTGACGAAGGATATAGCAAATCACATTTTATACCAATCGTTCCTCCCAAACGTCGCAGAAATTGTTACCGCATCGATGATGAGCAGATGAACATCGAAATTACAAGAGGCCGATCAGATATTTATGACATCCTGACCCATCTGACCTTTCTTTTTATTGAATCACAAAAAATAAGTAAAAAGGTCTTGATCGAAGACACCGACAAGACTATTCGTGACTGGGTTAAATTAGAGTCGGCCATCCAGAAGAAAAAACTTTCACAGGCAGAAAAAGAGGTGGCCCTCATTCATACGGCAAACATATTAGGACGGTCGTTCGAAGAGATTATGGAAGTGTATGAAAAATTTGCCACAAAAGACAATCCAGAGCGATTTCTACATGTTATTTATTGGCTGGGCAAGTTGGCCATAGAAGAAGAAGTTACCAGCGAAAAGCGCGTCATTACCTTCAGTGCGGTGTTGCGCGAACGCTTGGGTCACCACATTCACGGAGAACGGTGGGCGAACACCATTAAAGAAACCATGGTAAAACGTGGTCTATTAAAACGTCCCGTCCATATTATCAGCGCCAATATGCACAGTGTCATGAATTCACTTTTTGCAAGAAATGCGCTAAAAAAAGAGTTTTCTGAAAAAGGAAATCTCGAAATTTACGAAGCTTTAAGTTCTTCGAGCAACGTAGCACTTCGCAATAGGGTAATTGACTTGGCCAAGAAAAACGGAATGATCGCCATCGATGATCTTTCAGGCACAAACATCGACGTGCAAATTTTCGATCTGTCGAAAATGGCGGAAAACACCTGTTGTTACGAACTGAACACCAAGCTTCGCGATGATGAAAAACCTGTTATCTTTGTGATGGACTATGCCTTTGGCGAGCAGGCTTACGAAACAATAGATGAGTTATTAAAGCCTTTTAAGGTTAAGAAAAGCAAAGATGTTTTTCTTAATATTGCTTCCATATCGATTATGGGCAAAGCGGGGATATTGGAAGGCGGTAAGGGAGATTTGATGATTCCATCGGCACATATCTTTGAAGGTACGGCCGATAACTATCCGTTCAATAACGAATTAAGCGCGGTTGATTTTGAGGGTCACGGATTAAAAGTT
>JBATIN010000244.1:0-3967 GCA_049667765.1 Flavobacteriaceae bacterium | reverse complement strand
CATAAGTACTGAGAATTTATTCTGACACCAAATCTGACACCATAAAAAATATAAATCCCTAATAATCAATTGATTAAAAGGGATTTAAGTACTCGAGGCGGGACTTGAACCCGCACGACCAGATGGTCACAGGATTTTAAGTCCGGCGTGTCTACCAATTCCACCACTCGAGCTCACTTGGACAGTGTGTTATAAATTGGCTCCAAAAAAAAACTCCCCTCTTGTTGACTGAGCGGAGTCGAGGTCGAGCGAAAAACGGGATTCGAACCCGCGACCTCCACCTTGGCAAGGTGGCGCTCTACCAACTGAGCTATTTTCGCATTATAAATCAATATTTCAAACTTTTCTTTTCGAACTAGCCGAAAAAGGACCCTTACTTCAGGTAACCTGCAATCTCTATCTGCAAAACTGTGCTTAATTCCTGATACTAAAAGTAGCATTTCAGCAATTTAAAGAACCTGCTACTTTATATCGATAGCGGTGGCAAATTTAATACAATTCTATAAAAAGCAACGAATTAAAAATAATTTTTTAAGGAAAGTTTGGTGTTTTTATGAAGATGCCTTTTTGTTCTTGGTTAAGAGGCGTTTAATTTCATTTAATTTCATCAATGCCTCTACAGGGGTTAGGGTATTGATATCCAAATGGGTGATTTCTTCTTTGATCTGCTCTAGCAATGGATCGTCTAGGTTAAAGAAACTAAGTTGCATTTCATTTTGAACCGATTGTAATTTATCGGTGAGTTCTTCGCTAGAATGCGATTTTTCAAGTTTTTTTAAAATTTTGTTCGCCTTAAAGATGACTTGTTGTGGCATGCCGGCCATTTTCGCTACATGTATGCCAAAACTGTGTTCGCTGCCCCCAGGAGCAAGTTTTCGAAGAAATAAGACGTTGTCTTTTAGTTCTCTTACCGAAACATTATAATTTTTTATGCGTTCAAATGTTTTTGACATTTCATTAAGTTCATGATAATGCGTGGCGAACAAGGTTTTGGCCCTAGCGGGATGCTCGTGCAGATATTCAGAAATCGCCCAGGCAATCGAAATACCATCATATGTACTGGTGCCTCGGCCTATTTCATCAAGCAAAATCAAACTTCGTTCGCTAAGATTGTTTAGTATAGACGCCGTCTCGTTCATTTCTACCATAAATGTAGACTCGCCCATGGAAATGTTGTCACTGGCCCCTACACGGGTAAAGATCTTATCAACATATCCGATATGGGCCGATTCTGCAGGTACAAAACTTCCCATTTGGGCCAAGAGTACGATTAAGGCAGTTTGACGTAATATGGCAGATTTACCACTCATATTTGGTCCAGTGATCATAATGATCTGCTGCTCGTTGCGATTTAGCCGAACATCGTTGGCAATATAGGCCTCGCCTAACGGAAGTTGTTTTTCGATTACAGGATGCCGTCCGTTTTTTATGATCAAGTCGGTAGAATCGTCAAGTAACGGTTGGGTATATTGGTTTTCTTTGGCGAGTTGTGTAAACCCACAAAGGCAGTCTAGCCGCGCAATTTGCCTCGCGTTGGCTTGAACAGATTCAATATATTCTTGCATCCAAACGATCAATTGAGAAAAGAGCTGCTGCTCTAGGCTCAAAATGCGTTCTTCCGCGCCTAGTATCTTGGTTTCGTATTCTTTAAGTTCTTCAGTGATATATCGCTCGGCGTTGACTAGGGTCTGTTTTCGAATCCAAGAAGCGGGTACCTTGTCTTTATGGGTGTTTCTAACCTCAATGTAATATCCGAAAACATTATTAGAAGCTATCTTTAAGGAACTAATGCCCGTGGCCTTGGTCTCACGTTCTAGCATTTTATTGAGATAATCTTTCCCAGAAAATGCAAGACCCCGCAGTTCATCCAACTCTTCGGAATAGCCATCGGCTATTGTTTTACCTTTGAGCATGTTTACCGGGGCTTCTTCGTTGAGCATTTGTTTGATCTTGGAACGAAGCGATTCACAAGAATGCAATTGGTCTGCTATGGTGAGCAAAGCCTCATTCTTGCATTGCCCAGTGAGCTGTTTGATCGGCGCTACGGCTTCAAGTGAATTTTTAAGTTGTACAACTTCTTTTGGATTTATTTTTCCAGTGGCCACTTTAGAGATCAGGCGTTCAAGATCACCTATCTTTTTTATTAGATGTTGTAATTTTTCAAGCAGTACCGTATCGGTAGAGAGATAGGCAATTACCTGATGGCGAATTCTTATTTTTTCAATATTCTTTAAAGGCAGTGCCAACCAGCGTTTCAGCATACGACCCCCCATGGGTGAAATAGTCTTGTCTATTACCGCTAACAAGGTTACCGCATTTTGGTTGTTCGATTGGTAAAGCTCTAAATTTTTGATGGTGAAGCGGTCCATCCAAATATATTCCTCTTCGGCGATTCGCTTTAGGGTGTTTATATGCTGTAGTCTGCGATGTTGTGTTTCCGATAGATAATGTAGGACTACCCCAGAGGCAATTATGCCGTGGCCCATATGGTCAACCCCGAAGCCTCTAAGCGAATTGGTCTTAAAATGGCCGGTAAGGGTTTCCTGAGCGTAATCATTTTGATACACCCAATCTTCCATATAGAAGGTATGGAACTGGTTTCCGAAGATCTCTAAAAACTCTTTTTTATGTACTTTGGAAACCAAAACCTCATTTGGTGAAAAGTTCTGTAGTAATTTATCAATTTGTTCCTCGGTACCTTCGGAAACCAAAAATTCGCCGGTTGAAATATCGACAAAGGAAACCCCAAGAAGTTTTCTGCCAAAATGAACTGCACACAGAAAGTTGTTGCTTGTGGCGTGAAGGATATCATCGTTCATGGCAACTCCGGGAGTTACTAGTTCGGTCACCCCTCGTTTTACGATAGATTTGGTCAGTTTTGGGTCTTCCAATTGGTCACAGATAGCAACGCGTTGGCCAGCTTTTACTAATTTTGGCAAATAGGTATTTAAAGAATGGTGCGGAAAACCTGCCAATTCGGTTCGGTCGCCTCCATTGTTTCGATGGGTAAGTATAATGCCTAAAATAGAAGAGGCCTTTACCGCATCTTCTCCAAAAGTCTCATAAAAATCGCCTACACGGAACAATAAAAGCGCATCAGGATATTTAGTCTTGATAGTATTGAACTGCTTCATTAAAGGAGTTACCTTTTTTGTTTTTTCCGTTTTGCCCAAAGCGACGAGAATAGTTTATTTTTACAAAATTGTATAGTGACGAATGTACAGTTTTCTTAAGGGAACTTACACTATTGTTGATATTTTGGGGATAAGTTTTTAGCATTAAAACGACGGTCTGAAGCTAGGTCCTTTTTTCCAACCATCAACCATCAACCATCAACCATCAACCATCAACCATCAACCATCAACCATCAACCATCAACCAAAAATGCGCAAACTTAAAAATGAAGAGCTTGATCGATTAGATATTGAGGCGTTCAAAAAAGCAAAAAAAATACCCATTATCATCGTACTTGATAATATTCGTAGTCTAAATAACATAGGTTCCGTTTTTCGAACCGCAGATGCCTTTCTTATTGAAAAAGTGTTTCTCTGCGGCATCACGGCTACCCCGCCACATAAAGATATTCGTAAAACGGCCTTGGGTGCTACCGAAAGTGTGGCTTGGGAGTATAGGGAAAATACAGCGTCCTTAATTAACGAACTTAAAGCGAATGGATGCCAAACCTGGGCGGTGGAGCAGGCCGAGCAAGCTACATTATTGCACTATTTTACGGTAGAAGCGCAAAAGAAATATGTCTTTGTTTTTGGAAACGAAGTTAAAGGTGTGGCCCAAGAAGTAGTAGACGCCTGCGATGGCGTCCTTGAAATTCCGCAGTTCGGAACGAAACATTCGTTGAATATTTCAGTGAGTGCCGGAATGATCATTTGGGATGTTTGGTCGAAATTAACTAAATGAAAAAACCCTGACCAAAGGTCAGGGTCACTATATAGTTTGAGTTAGTTAGTTG
>JBATIN010000243.1:0-7222 GCA_049667765.1 Flavobacteriaceae bacterium | reverse complement strand
GATTACATTGGTTTCACAGTCGGTCGCATCGCGTACTATGATCAAATAGTTTCCACCTGCCAAGTCGTTAAACTCAACTCTGTCTTGTACAAAATCGGTCTCGTTGTTTGAGTTCAAGGCTGATCGGTATGGTGCGGTACCTCCTGTTATGGATATGGTAATGGTGCCATCTTCGCTTCCCATACAGATTTCTGGAGTAGATACGACGCTTGTTTCTAGGGCCAATGGCGCACCAATGGTCACTTCGATATATTCAAAACAGCCGTTCTGATCTTGGGCGATTTTGGTATAGTTGCCTGGCGATAGATCTTTAAACTCATTTATCGTTTGAAATTGGGCAAGGTTGGGTGATATTGCAAAAATATATCCTCCCGCACCACCAGAAGGTGTGACGGTGACACTTCCGTTTTCATCTCCAAAGCACAATACATCGACTACATCGGTGGTAAAGACCAATGGTTCGGGTTGAACTAGTTCAACTTGCTGGGCGGCGACCGTACAATCTTCACTTGTTACCGAGACATAATAGGTTCCGGCAATTAAATTCCTAAACTCTCCTGATGATTGTGCCGAACCGGTAACACTGTTGGTCAAGGCCGCATCGGTAAAAATCTCGAACAAATAATTTCCCATTCCAAATGCCGCACTGGCATAAATTGCACCAGTATTGTCACCGTTACAACTAATGTTAATAGCCTGATCAATGGTCAACTCTAATGGAACAATAGCATCTTCGGTAATCGAGTTCGAAAGAACGGGAGTACATAAATTTACCGCATCCCTAACATAAAATTGATAGGTACCATCGTAATAGGTAACTGATCCAGGGGGCAATGGCATTGGGTTGCTGGTCATTGGCAACCAAGTTGTACCATCTGTACTATAGTCGTAAGAGCCGCTTTGACCTCCGGTTGCGGTCAGTTCAAACTCCACGCCTGTTGCACAGGTTAGCGGGTCTGTACGAAGCAATGACGCAAAAACTTTGGTCGGTTCGGTAATGGTGACCTGGTTAGTCTCTACATCGCAGTTCCACCCGTCACTTACCGTAATACTATAAATACCCGCACCTAACCCAGCGAAAGTGTTTGCGGATTGCGGCCCTGAACTAATGGCAATGGTTGAGCCAGTAGCATCATAGGTGTTTAAACGATATTGGTAGTTACCGCTTCCACCACTGATTACATTGCCAGTGACGGTTCCATTAGTGTCGCCAAAACAGGCTAGGTCCGTTATCAAAGGAATTGCGTTGGCAACAATCTGCGAAGGCTCGACAAGAATTTCGGTATCTGTTAAAATACATCCTGGTGTTCGCGCACTATCGGTTATTGAAACGGTATAGTTTTCAGCAGATAGACCCGTAAACACAAAGCTTAACACATCATTTGCAGTGTAGACTTGCCCTGTATCCGTGTTGGTCAGCACAATATCGTATGGGGCTACCCCACCACTAGGATCCACAAGAATTTCACCTTGATCGTTAGTACAAGTTACATTCGCCAAAGGATCAACGATCGCGGTCAAAGGCATATCGGGCGAGCTAATGGTCACTACATTGGTTTGGTCAGAACATAAAGTACTGGTCGGATCAGTTTCGGTAACGACTACGTAGAAGTTTCCTCCTGAAAGTCCGGTTATAGGGAATGGATTCGTAGCAATATTCCCCGATCCGTTCAATACACTGGCACCTGCTTGGGTGAATACTTCATAATCATAATCTCCTGTTGTGCCGGTCAAGCCACTTACACTGATTTCCAAAGAACCATTGGTATCCCCAAAGCAGATTACAGAATCTACAGCGGTGGCCGTTACTTCAATAAGGTCGTAAGGCGCTATATCATAGGTAGCGGTGTCTTTATAACACCCCGTAGTGGTATCGGTTATTCTGAAGGTATAGCTGCCTACGGCGGTTAATTCAAAAGTAGCCGTATTTCCAGTAGTTGCTGTTTGGAAACCATTAGGGTTGCCCAACGGCAGTAATTCGTATGTATAGCTATGTGGATTACCATCATCGGCAACCGTAATCAATACTTCTTCCCTTCCATTAACACAGGTAATGGTGCTCGATTGTGCCACTGTTGCCGTAAAGACATTTAATGGGTCAATGACTTGGGTAGGAATAGTAAACAAACAACCCTTATTATCACGAATCACGATGTCATAACTACCTGCGGCGGTTACTGGGTGTGTAAATATAATTCCACCCGTTGGCAAGAACGAACCTCCATTTACACTGTAAAAATAATTCGGAGTTCCTGTGCCAGCGGTAATCGTTACTTCAATGTTTGCTATTTGCTTCGTATTATTTACATCACAGGCAAATGGCACCACATTGGTAATTGACGCATCAAGGGCTGTTGGCTCTCCAACGATTGCTTGGCTGGTGGCGACACAATTTCTATTGGAAGTAACGGTAATATCCCAAGTTCCTGCGGTTAAGCCAGTAAATAGATTGATATTATCTTGAGTATATGTGGTAGTACCATCCGTAATCTCAAAAGTGTATGGTGGATTATCATTGACCCCAACACTTGAAGTCTGCATGTTTACGGTAATAGAACCGTCGGATGCCCCAGCACAACTAACATCGGTTTTGCTAGGTGCTAGTAAGGTAACCGGAGTTGGTTCTTCCAAGGAAATTGGAGCATCGGCAAAACAATTAGGCGTGCCCAAAGTAGTATCGGTAATTCTAACAATATAACTACCGTAGGCGACCCCAATAAATTGGTTTCCAGTAGCTGTAATTCCAGTAGCTGTAAGGTCAGACCTCAACAAGGCGGCCGTATAGACTCCTGAACCTCCTGTAACAGTAAATTCAATAACACCGTCATTTGTTGTACAGGTAGGTTGGGAAATTACTAGGGCACTAGCCAGTAACTCTGGTACAATAGTAATGTTTTCTGTTTCACCACAGCCGTTGGCATCACGAATGGTAATCGCGTGGGCGCCTGCATTCAATCCTGTATACGTATACGGGAAGCTTGCTATACTCTGGAAAGCCCCACCGTCAATACTCATGGTATAGGGTGCAATTCCTGTACTTCCCGCATTTAGTGAAACCGTAATTGCGAAACTTCCTTCATCGGCGCATTCATCATCGATGGCCAAAGTAATATCAGGTGTTGTATCGGTGGCAACGGTAACCGCCAAAGGAACAGCTATAATACATCCATTGGTATCACGCACATAAATATCCCAGTTCAAGCTAGTGGTCGGATCTACCTCTACGGTGTTGTCAAAAGCGAATGTTCCTGGAATGCCGCCACCACTAATGGAAGCGCCGTAGGTATATGGTCCGGTACCGCCTGTGGCCTGTACGGTTACGATTGCATCGGAAATGTTACACGTGGCGTTTACGTTGGCGACCAGTTGAAGTGCTAAAGGTTCAGGAGCATCAATGGTTACAGTGTTCGAAACATCGGTACATTGTGGGAATGCCGTTTCCGTAATTCTAACGGAATAGGTTCCCGCAGGCAATGTACCTGCAACATTGAAAACATAAGGATCACTTGTCGCATTACCGGAAGCCAATGTGCCGGAAATCGGGGCTCCTGCACTGTCCAAGACCTGATAATCGAAGGTGCCCGTATAGCCTGATAGGGTGACCTCAACGACTCCATCTGTGCTATCACTACAGGTAGCGTCGGTTGTGACGACTGCCGTAACATCGATAAGGTCGTATGGAGCAATTACATGCTCTACGGTTATCTTACAGTTGGTAACCGTATCCTGAATTTCGAATATATAAGTGCCTGGTAGGGTCAGTATAATGTTAGTTGGATCTGCTACTGGGTTACCACTAGGCAACTCGACATAAGTATAGCTTCCTGATCCATTCGACGCTACAATTTCTATAATTTCCTGCCCGTTGTTACAATCGATTGCCTGTAGTCTGTTTATAACAGCGGCAACTCCTTGGCTGGCCGGGATTGCCACAACTTGGGTAGCTGTACAATGATTGGCATCTTTAACCATCACGGTAACCGCTGCAGACCCATAAGGCACGTTAAAAGTATTGCCTGGTTGGTAGTTAACACCTCCATTAAAGCTGTAAACATAAGGTCCTGTTCCAGATGGATTTCCAAAAGCATCATTGTCTATGGTCGCGGTAATTGTACTTGTGGCATTATCACAGCTATAGACCGAAGCCGATGCAGAAATAGCTAACACAGTTGGCTCGTTCACATCGATAGCTTGGGTGGCCAAGCAACCTTTAGATGAAATGACGGTTACATTGTATGTGCCTTGGGCCCTTCCTGTAAATACATTAGACGGTTGTCTAGTCGTGCCGCCGTCCAAACTATATTCGTAAGGAATATCACTGTTCCCTGGAAGAAGGTTTACGGTTATCGTACCATCGCTTCCTCCATTGCAACTAACATCAGTGGCAGCTAGATCAAAAGTAGGTACCGCTGGCGCAGGTAAGGTTATAGAAACGGTTTCAGTACAGTTTGTGGTGGTATCCCTAACTTCAAAAGTATAGGCTACCGTATGTGTCAGTCCTGTGAACAATCCTGTTGCATTGGTAGGTCCTGCAGGAATCGTTTGTGTATAGCTATAAGTTCCTGAACCGCCATTTGCAGTTATTGTAACTTCACCTGAATTGGCAGGTACACAAGCGTCATCGACCGTAATATTGGCAGTAATGTTCACTGGTGGATAAAGGGTTATGGTTTCGGTCTCGCCACATCCGTTATTGTCCAATATTTGAACGCTATGTGTGCCAGAATTTAAATTGGTAAGGGTCATGATATCACCGGCACTCACCAAGCCGTTTGCTGTTTGTGGCGCTCCTCCGTCAACACGTATGGTATGCGGTGTAATACCGGCAATATCCAAAGTAATAGCTATGGAGAAACTACCTTCGTTTGCAGAACATTGATTGGCCGATGCTAAACTAATTTCTGGGGAAGGATCTGTAGGAACAAGGGCAGCAGCAGAACGGATGCAATTATTGGCATCTTTGACATAGACGATATAATTACCGCCTTCTACGTTAAAGACATTAGCAGTACTACCGGTCCATGTCGATGGGGTTGGTGCAGTAGCTGATGACAGTTCAATTTGATATTCATAGGGTGCTGTACCAAACTGGCCAATAGCAGAAACCTGCCCGGCATTTACAGTACAGTTGTCGTTTTTGTCAACTGATGCGGTAACCGCTAATTCATTGGTAGACTCAGTAATCGTAAACTGTGCCGAGGCCACGGAACACCCGCTATAGGTGCTACCACCGTTTTCAGTAAACAATATGTAGTACACACCAGGAGGAAGTGGGCCTGCGTTTGCAACTGTTACTCCCGTACCAACGGCGGGTGGGTTCACTGCTGGGGAACCGGTAATACCAGTCGTTACGTTAGATTGTGAGTTGAATATTTCATAGGTAACACTGGTCGCATCGCCCTCATAATTGTCGAATGTAAAGCTTACATTACCATCATTGCTTCCCGTACAGGTAACATTGTTGACCGCATCTAAAGTTGAAGTCAGGTTTGATGGCGAATCGATCGGGCTGTCAGCCGTTTCGAAATAATAGCACATTGTTGTAAGGTCATGTACAACGAAAGTATAGGTAATTCCAGGTGTCAATCCTGTAAATGTTGCAGTATCACCTCCAAAAACATCAGCAGGGACGTAAGTAGATGAATAGGGCGGGGAAAATGTTTCTAAAATCGCAAATTCATAGTTACCGCTTCCTACAATAGAAGCTACAGTAATGATAGCTGTACCCCCTGTGGTACAATCTGGTGTAGTGGTTGAGACGTCGATATCCAAATCATTCGGAGGCGATGCAATGATGTTGGTCTTTCGTAAAGAACAGCCGTTTGCATCCACCACATCTACTTCATAGATACCAAATTCTAATATGGCAAAAGTGTGGTTTTCCCCACCACTTGTGGTAGCATAGGTAGCACTGTACCCATTGTTGCCGGTCAAGTGATAGGTGAATTCTGCAGTACCGCCCAAAACATTTTCGACGGTTATCGAACCAGGATCCGTACCTGAACCAGCATTACAGGTGATGGGAACCAAGTTTACATCGTAGGTAATAGCATCAGGTTCACTTATACTGATCGTTGCGGTATCGGTACATGATTTTGCATCGGTTACCGTAACCACATAGGTTCCTGCCGGAAGTCCTGAAGTCTGTGTGCCATAGTTCGTCGAAGTAGTAGTATTCATGACGGAAATGGCAAAAGGAGCCAAACCTTGGGTATTGTCTAGATTTACTTGAATTGTGGCTCCCGCATCGCCGTTACAAAGAATAGCAGTTGTTTGAGCTAACGAAGTAATATCCGGATTGCTGATCGGTGCAACGGTCGTTTGTGCAATCACTTGACAACCTCTTGCATCGGTAATTCTAAAGTCATAGGTTCCTGCAGTTGAAGCCGAGTAAGAAAACGTGCTTCCTGCCATGGCAGTGGTCGCCGACCAAGTGGCCCCTCCATTGGTACTCACTTCATAAGTTGCATAGGGTAAATATCCATTGTTGACAGTAACGTCGATGACCGCATCTGGTGATGCCGTACAATCCAAGGCCTTGTTTACCTGTGCAGCCGCAGTAAGTTGAGGTGCAATCGTAGTGCTTGACAGTACATTGGAAACACAACCATACGCATCGGTAACTTGAATGTTATAGGTGCCAGGAATCATGTTTGAAATGGTAAACGGATTTCCGACCACAACGGTCTGGCCTCCCCCATTGATACTGTACGTATAAGGGGCTACGCCATCGGTAATCGTTATGGTTAACGACGCTTGATTTACACTGTCGAAGCAATAATCGGAACTCGCATCGATAGCAATTACCGGAGCTTCAGCAGGATCTATAGTAATCGGTTTTGTCACTATACAATCACCAGCGTCCCTAATGTAAATCGTATACGTGCCAGGGGCGATATTGGTAAAGCTATTCGGACTTTGATAAGCATATACAATGGCCGGTCCTACAGTATTTTCCAGTTGATACTCATAACTTCCCCATCCTCCGATCGGGGTCACGGTAATCGTTGAATTCGCTATACAGGTAACAGGCGTATCTGCAAAGGTAAAATCTAAAGCCGCTGGCGGATTCTCAATCGTTATCGTCGTCGTTGCCGTACAATTGGTGGTGTCGTCTGTAATCGTTACGGTATAGGTTTCGGCAGCCAATCCAGCAACTGCGATCGGCGTGGTGGTATTTATATTGCTCTGCGTCTGTACAACGGTCGTTGCACTATTGGCA
>JBATIN010000242.1:0-1963 GCA_049667765.1 Flavobacteriaceae bacterium | reverse complement strand
ACCTAAAAAACGCAGAAAGGGCAATGGCAATAAAATTGTACTATCCGGCTGTACGGGCAATAACCTTAAAAATATAACGGTTGATTTACCCTTGGGCAAAATGATCGGTGTGACCGGCGTTTCAGGTAGTGGCAAATCTACCTTGATCAATGAAACCCTCTACCCTATTATGAACGCCTACTATTTTAACGGGGTAAAAAAACCAATGCCCTATAAAAAAATAAGCGGACTTGAATTTATCGATAAGGTAATTGATATAAACCAATCGCCTATTGGGCGTACGCCAAGATCAAATCCTGCTACTTATACAGGTGTTTTTAGTGAAATTAGAACCTTATTTACCAAAACACCTGAAGCGGCCATTAGAGGCTACAAACCGGGCAGATTCAGTTTTAACGTGAAAGGGGGGCGATGTGAAACCTGCCAAGGTGGCGGTCTTCGTGTCATAGAAATGAACTTTCTACCCGACGATTACGTAGAATGTGAGACCTGTAACGGCAAACGGTTCAATAGGGAAACCTTGGAAATTCGCTATAAAGGAAAATCGATTTCCGATGTGCTTGAAATGACGATTAACGATGCTGTTGATTTCTTTGAGCTGATCCCTAAAATACATCGAAAATTAAAAACAATTAAAGATGTAGGACTGGGCTATATTTCTTTAGGACAACAATCTACAACACTATCGGGTGGGGAAGCCCAGCGTATAAAATTAGCTACGGAACTATCGAAACGAGATACAGGCAATACTTTTTATATCTTGGACGAACCAACCACTGGACTCCATTTTGAGGACATTCGCGTACTTATGGAAGTTTTAGATCGTTTAGTAAATAAAGGCAATACCGTGCTGGTTATAGAACATAATATGGATGTCATTAAACTGGTCGACCATATTATCGATATTGGTTATGAAGGTGGTCGAGGTGGTGGAATGGTGGTCGCCATGGGCACACCCGAAGAGGTAGCTAATGACCAAAAGAGCTATACGGCAGCTTTTTTAAAGAAAGAATTAGCAGCGAAAAAAAAGAATAAAACGATTTCATTAGAAGTAAACTAACCGGGAAACAAAGCATGAGAAAAGAGCAACATCATAAAGGCTGGAACGAAATTAAAACCAATGATTCTTGGGCCATTTTCAAAATTATGGGCGAGTTTGTCAATGGTTACGAACGTTTAAGTGCCATTGGCCCCTGCGTCTCTATTTTTGGTTCTGCCCGTACAAAAGAAACAGAAAAGTACTATCATTTGGCGGTAAAAATCGCCCAAACCATTTCCGAGGCGGGTTATGGGGTAATTACAGGCGGTGGACCAGGGATTATGGAAGCCGGAAATAAAGGGGCCCATATGGCAGGTGGAACCTCGGTCGGCCTAAATATCGACTTGCCTTTTGAGCAACACGACAATCCTTATATTGATAATGATAAAAGTCTCGATTTTGATTATTTCTTTGTGCGCAAGGTAATGTTCGTGAAATACTCACAGGGTTTTGTAGTCATGCCCGGAGGCTTTGGTACATTAGATGAGCTTTTTGAAGCCATTACCCTAATCCAAACCAATAAGATCGAAAAATTTCCGATCATCTTAGTAGGTACAGAATTTTGGAAAGGCCTATTCGATTGGGTAAAAAATAATATGCTACAAGCAGGTAATATCAGTCCAGAAGATTTAGATCTTATTCAACTCGTTGACACGGAGCACGAGGTACTTGAAATTATAGATTCCTTCTATAAAGGTCGATCACTAAGTCCGAATTTTTAATGATGATATCCTCCGGCAAAATAATCTTCTTAAAACAGGCATCTGTTTTATTATTTTTTTTCTTGGTGCTGCTTTGTCCTTGCTTCGGGCAACACACCAACATACTTACGGCAACTATTGATGCCGCCACCAAAGAAATAAGCATTCAGCAAGAATTTGAGTATGTGAATACTTCCAACCAGACACTTGACGTGGTCTACTT